>JAAYVC010000092.1 GCA_012517375.1 bacterium
CGTAAAAACTGGATTAGATATTAATCCTCTTGACACATAAAAGAAATCTGATTATGATTCTGGCAATGCGCCTCAAGTCCCTGAGAAGCGAGCAATGAGCAGGAAGGTGCAAGGGCAAGAGGGACGCCCTGCAAAAAACTCGCTGACTGCACTTTGTGCAGCTCCTGAATGATGGAGGAAAACGTGAAGAGAATAATAACGCTAGCGGCAATAATAATGGCGGCGGCAATACCTATAGCGGCGTCGGCGCAGACCTTTTCTTATTATGGTTACGATAACCCTGAAAAGACTGAGTTTATTTCAATCATTGAAGATGCCATTAATGCTGGAACTGTAACCTTCGATACTCAGGCTCATAAAAACGAGTTCCTAGCGCTGATAAGCGACCTTTATGACGCCAGGGATGCGGAAAACTGGGGCGAATGTGCTGACTTAGCAGAACAACTTCAAACAGCTTCAAACTACATTGTTGGAAATCAAATCAAAATCCTGGTGGGCTTTCTATGTGAAACGACTGCGGATGCATATAATTCGCCAAACCATATACTACAGATAACACCAAATGATTATGATGATACCCACGATATACTCATGGGCGCACCAATTGGAAATAAAGAACCGCTAGCAAGGAAGAAGATACACGTAACGGAGACAAGTTCCGAAGAATGCACATACTGGCTGGGGAGCAAAGGCAAATTGTATCACACAGGGGTTTGCGATTACGTAATAATTACAGGAAGGAGACTAATGTAAAAAACTCAGTAGGGGGGAGGTTAACCTCCCCCCTACTGAGACGAAAAAAATGAATAGTTATGAGATATTACGTTACCATTATGTTATGGAGCATTTCAATAGTTACTATGCTGTCGGGCATAGAACCTAAGGTAGAGATATTTGCCAAGCCAGACTCTATAACTATCGAGGTAAAAGAAATACTTAATGAAATTGAGTACCTTCTTCCTGGGTTGACTAACAAGGATAGTCTTCCTATTCCTATCCAGTTTTACGATAGCCTTGATCAACCTGCACCAGGCATTCAATGCACTCTTTCTGTTGGAAGTCATAAGGTAGGCCAGACGTCAAACACAAACGGTGAGGTTCTGTTCCATGTGCTAAAAAAAGACTCCTCAAATAAAATCAAATGTGTCGCATACTCCGAAAAACCTCTCAAAGCATATTACTCGTTATACGCAGACATATCCACAAACCAGCTAATATCGATGGGTGAAAATGTAGGGTTCGAAACAGGGCAAGGATTATTACAGATTGAAAACGAAGGGATAAGGGTTTTATATTCCGTGGGCTATGAGGCGCAGGCTCAGAAAATATTGGAAGTAATGCAGCAAGAGAGGCGGATAATCCAGGAAATCACGGGGATGAGGCTTGAGCCGCTTAAGATAATGCTGATTGACAAGTACGTACTCGGGATTTGCCTTAACGGTTACGGGATACCTTTGAAGCAGGATACATCGTTGTGGAATAATTTGCTGTACACTGTTTTTCCGCATGAATGGGTAGAAGGCTCATTAGACAGATACTACAACATATACAACGATTCAAAAAACCGCTGGATCGGAGACGGACTTGCTGAATATATAGTTGAAGTAATGCGCAAAGAATTTCACTTGGATGAAAAAGGAATTAAAGCTTATCATCTTGACGATTACAAGGACAAAATCTACGATCTTCGAAGCTGGTTGGCTGTTTCTGCTGAAGACGAACTTATAGAAAAAGAAATGGAGTTGCCTAAAGGCGCAGGTTCTGAATATGTGGGATGGAGGGGATACGAGATTGCAACTTATTTCTGGACTAAAGTGGTTAATCAATCGAAAACCCCTTATATTATTCCGTTATTTCTTTCTGAGTTTCAAAGAAAGGAAGATCACAGTGCTGATATTGCAATCCAGATTCTTTCAAAACTCAGCGGTTTGGACATAAACAAAGAACTTGTGATAGACGGTGAGGAATTCACGGCATATTTGATGGAGAAAGAAGCAAAGAATTCCAGTTATGTTATAACGCCTCAAAGAATGGAAATTATTAAAGCAGATGGGCCTTTTCTAATGGGTGATAGTGCAGATAGAAACTGCTCGCCTGTTCGAAGAGTGTATCTTTCAAGCTTCTTTCTCGACCGCTTTGAGGTGACCAACGAGCAGTACTCTGAATTCCTGAACGATGTAGGCAACCAAAAGGAGGGAGGCTCCTACTGGCTGGATGAGACAAGCTACCCGGACATCCTGCTTGAGGACGGCAAGTACATCGTCCGCAAGGGCAGGGAAAAGTACCCTGTATATTACGTCAGTTGGTACGGCGCAGCTGCCTATGCCAAGTGGGCGGGCAAGCGGCTTCCGACCGAGGCTGAATGGGAGTTTGCGGCGTCGAATGGCGGCACAACCCTTTACCCCTGGGGCAACGAGTGGCATGACGATTACTGCAACTGGGGTGATACCGGCAAGCTTGACGGCTACGAGTTCACGGCTCCAGTAGGCTCCTTCGAGAAGGGCAAGAACCACTACGACTGCTACGATTTGGTCGGCAACGTTTTCGAGTGGGTTGCGGACTGGTATGAGCCGTACAATCCTGCGGATACCATTAACCCGCAGGGTCCTGCGGATGGAGGCAAGAAGCAGCTTAAGGTTCACCGAGGCGGCTGCTACAAGTACCCGAAGGAGTGGCAGGACAGATACGACCGCATAGGCGGACCGC
>JAAYVC010000093.1 GCA_012517375.1 bacterium
ACCGGACCACCACACTTTAACACTGACCTGATTCGGGGTCCCCAAAATAACGTCTCCGAGGTTCTTTTGGGGCGGTTTTGACCATCTTCTGACCATCTTTTGACCAGCTTTTGACCATAAAATGGGGCTACAAAGGATTAAACCTGACTGTATTTTTTGGCCCATATCTTTAATCCTGGCATGACGGGATCCTCGCAAAAAGACACAGTATTTTTGCGGGGTAAAATGATTCCTGACCTCGTTTCGGCGTACGAATACCGGGATTCGTGCCACGAACTCGTGTGTTCTTTTGCCTGTTGACTTGCACCTCTTAAATACTATAATAAGCATATGGGGCACCTTATGCTAGCACTGGCGATACTAAGCCAGTGGGGAGGAGACAGCATCCTCAATATTGACGTTAATGCAAGTCTTTCAGGTGCATTGGCTTACAATTACGTTGACCCTTACCTATATCTCATAAACTATTCGTACGAGAATCCAGGTTCGGCATCCGGCATGCGCGGAGCGTTCGTCAATCCTGCAGCCCTTGCATCGGTGAAATCAGCATCCGCAAGCTTTTCAGCAGGTTTCGGCCGCGTCGGCGGAATAAACCTCAATCTAAGTTCAAATCTTCCGTATGTTGGAGAAGTGGGCCTGCCCGTCACGCTCTACGCCGAGGAAAAGAGCGGAATCTATATGGGCGGGGCGGCTGTTCGTATAGGTGAAGTAGTTCTTGGACTTGCATACGTTCAGGGCGACAGATTCGAGAGCGAGATTGACGCAAGGGGTGAGCTAAATTTCACCGCCACGTATTCATATCGCGACACTTTGACGGAACTTGACTTTCCGGATGTCGATGAACCCATGACGGTTCCCGTCCTCATTGACTTGTATGGAAAGGGCGGAGGAATAATATCTGTAGAGAACAGAACGAAGCTTAAGTCGACTCCTGTCTTGCTTATGCTTGCTACACAGGACAAGGGCATAAATTACGGAATCTCCTTTAGGTTGAACACCTTTAACGGTTTCATCGACTATACTGATACCCTAACGCCTGTTCTTAAGCCAACCGGAGCCAATGTATACTCCGAGTCCGACATTTGGGATGTCGGCGTCCAGTTGATTGCGCAGATTGAGGGTGGAGAGTTGTACGCAAATCGTTATTTTACAACGCTTACCGGCAACGAATTAGGCGCCGTATTCGGGATTCAAAAACAAGGTCAGGAATTCAGCTGGGGTGCCTCGCTTGAACAGGATTTAGGCGCTCAGATTCTAGAGGTCAGGAATGGAAAAGGGGTCAGGGGCGGTCTGCCAAGGATAGTCGAAATTAACACGCAAAACCTTGAAGTCGACCAGGATTCGAGGATAATTAAGGGTCAGATGAAAGTTGTATTTGGTTATGATAGTCTGAGAGAAATAGAAGGAGAGTCACGCACCCTTTTGACCCTGCCTCCAAGAACGAGCATACGCGGAGGCATCCAGGCAACGCCGGGCGACTGGATTATTGACGCCACATTAGCAATGGCGGGTACCTGGGGCGAAGGCAATACTGAGGCTTTCTTTGGGACCGGATTCGGGTACAACTGGAAGGTTCCTATTCGCTTTTCTCAGGCTGTCTTCTACAGGGTGACTAAAATCGAAGAAGTGCCCATTTACACGATTCCGGCTTTGTTCTTCGGTGTTTCCACAACGCTGGCCTGGAAAGGGATTGAGCTTGATCTTTCGGTAAGGGCGAATACAACAACGGCTTTGTTCGGGAACTATGCGGCCGCAATAGACCCAAGTGTTCCGAACCTTGGAATCTTAAACTATATAAGCGCAGGAGCAGCATTGACATATGGGTTCTGATGGATTTTCGCTTTTAGGGGAGCGGATGTGCAAGGAAAAAAAACTAAGAAGAATTTCTCTCATCTCATCTCTTATAATACCCGGTCTTGGACATATTATTCGAGGAAGAATCGCAATGGGTGTTGCGGCATTGATACTGGATGCGTCATTTTTAGCGTTTATCACCATTATGAACAGACTTCGGCCCGACCTAGGGTGGCTTCTATGGCCTTTATGGTCTGTAACGTTCGCAATTTATTATTTCCTTACCGCATACGATGCCTATCGCGGACCGAGGCTCGAAGAAGCGCCCTGCAGAAGGGATTGCCCGGCTGGATTAAATGTGCCGGACTACATCTCTCTTGTCGCCGCAGGCCGATATGATGAGGCTGACGCCTTGATTCGTCTCAAGGCGCCGCTCGCTGGAATCCTGGGTCGTATATGCCCTGCACCGTGCGAAGAGGTCTGCACGAGGACACGCATTGAAGAACCGATAGCGATACGGGCGCTCAAACGCAGTGCTGCAACGAACTCAAGCGAAAAAAAGATATTACCTTCCGCCGTTTTGTACTCCAAGCACAAAGTCGCGGTTGTCGGAGCCGGGCCCTCAGGGCTGACATGCGCCCATTTCCTGGCCCAGCGCGGCTACAGTGTCGATCTTTTCGATAAGGAATCCAAACCCGGAGGAATACTCAGGGATATCATTCCATGTTTCAGATTGCCTCAAGAAGTAGTTCAGAGCGACATTGACTTCATAATGAACTCAAATCCCGGGATAAAGTTATTCCCGAATCAGGCTCTAGGCGAGGAACTTTCACTTAGGAAGCTTGAGGCTTCCTACGACGCCATATATCTTGCTCTTGGAGCGTCAAGGCCAAGACCGCTAATGATAGAAGGCGAGGGCCTGGAAGGAGTGATTTCCGGTCTCTCCTTTTTAAGAGAGGTATGTATTGGAAAAACAAAGTCTCTTTCTGGTCATGTGGCGGTGCTTGGCGGAGGAAATACTGCAGTAGATTCGGCAAGAGCGGCCTTGAGAATGGGTGCAAAAAAGGTGACAATCTTCTATCGTCGGATGCGTATCAACATGCCTGCATACAAGGAGGAGATCGAAGAAGCAGAAAAGGAAGGAGTGGGATTGCATTTTCTTGCATCGCCCATTAAATTCGAGGGTAAAAAGCGTGTCGAAAATATTGTGTTTTCCAGGATGACGCTTTCCGATCTTAAATCAGGCAGACGTTCGGAGCTGATACCGGTACATGGTGAACAATGGATAGAAGATGTCAATACGGTGATTGTAGCGGTAGGTCAGGAGCCTGACATAAAACTCCTCGGAACATTGGGACTCTTGACTGATATTGACGGAAAGATTAAAGTCAATCGCAAGCTTGCGACGTCACGACGAAAGGTATTTGCAGGAGGAGATTGCGTACTTGGTCCGAGTGCGGTTGTTGAAGCCGTTCGTGACGGACGCAGGGCCGCAGAATCAATTGACTATTTCTTACGGCCAAGACTCTTCTCAGCCAATATTGCTCGCATGTTTGAGTTTGAACCCGGGTTCGGATTAGATAGGCTTGAAGGTTCGGCATGGAGCGTCAGAAATCCTGGATTCGAATCCCGCAGGAAAGAAGCTTCTGATTTCGAGAAACTTTCAATGGCAAAAGAAGTGATGTGCGGTTTTGCCAAAGGTGATGACGAAGATGAAGCGAAACGCTGTCTGGCTTGTCACAAACACAACCTGGGGTTTCTCTACAAAACCGGCAAGCAAAAAGGATACGTTGCTCAAGATGAACGCTAAGATTCCAATAGCTCTGACCATTGCAGGACTAGATCCATCCGGCGGAGCCGGACTGCAGGAGGATATCAAAGTCTTTACCGAACTCGGCGTTCACGGAATCTCCGTTGCCACAGCCGTTACCGTGCAGTCGAGCTTTGGGCTTCGGACGGTTGAGCCGGTCAGGCCGGAAATCGTTTCCGAGCAGCTTAAATGTTTGCTTGAGGACAGGGAGCCGAAGGCTGCTAAAACGGGCATCCTTACGAATCAGTCATTGGCACCTGTAATCGATTTCCTTAAGCAAACCTCGGTTCCTGTGATTGTAGATCCGGTATTCGCATCAGGCACCGGCTTCATACTCGCCGACTCGAATATTGTAGAAGTTTACCGAACAGAAGTCATCCCCCATAGCGTACTTGTGACGCCTAACGTCCCGGAACTGCAGTCCTTGCTCGGCATGTCCATCACGAGTAGCGTATATTTCGAAGGTGCGGCGCGTAAACTCATTGATATGGGCGCAAAAGCCGTGCTAATAAAGGGCGGACATACCGAAGAGGATGAGGTGGTCGATTTGTTCTATACAAAAACGCAGGCCCGCAGATTTGTAAAACCCAGACGCAACCTCAAGCGCGTTCACGGAACCGGTTGTGCGCTGTCGGCGGCAATTGTTGCTTACCTCGTGCGTGGAGCAACTCTCCTTGATGCAGTAGCTTCCGCTGAAGCATACATCGACCGCAAGCTCGCAGACGTTCTATACGCAGGCGAGGGCGCGCCGATAATCAATCATCTAAAAAGTGTCTCTTAAAACCTCCATATTCAAAATCATAAGGTATTGACAAAACAAAGAACATCTTTAAACTAATAATCGTTATAGATTATCACTTAAGATTCGTAGCTAGTTTAGTTCAAAAAATGTTTGAACGCGAGCGGCGACATCTAAGAGGAGGTCGTTCGTCTCTGATGGATGGCTGTAATGCATCAACCATAGGAGGAAGATAGTGAGCAAGAACTCAGTGCTTGCGTCTCTCATCTTGTCAATAGTTCTCAATGCACCTTTGACCGGTGCTACATGGACCATTGAAAAAGTTACCGACAATACGGAATCCGACCTTTATCCCTTCATTGTCTGCGTTCAGTCCGGGCTCTTGATAGCTTATACAAACCACGACCCGGACGACGAGCTCTTCGTCGCCAACAACTTTTCGGGTTCATGGACCTCAAACAGGGTTACGGACAATACCCGCGACGATTTCGGATACGATATAACCGCTAAGTACGGCGAGCAGACTGCGCATATATCCGTGTACTGGCAGGATGCGCCCGATGATGAGATATCCTACTACAAGGGTTCAGCGACAACTTGGAGCACGGAGAGGGTAACCGACAACGGCGACAATGACCAGAGGCCCGCAATCGCACTCGACAATTCCGGGCACGTGCACATGGTCTACCAGCGAGGCGTAGGCGGCGATGCGGAGATTTTCTACGCCAACAACGTTTCCGGTTCATGGATAGCCGAGCAAGTCACGGACAACGGGACAGACGATCTGTACCCCTGGTTTTCCCTCGATAAAACAGGCAATCCCAATATAATCTACGTAAACGGCGCGAGTCTTCACTATACAAAGAAGACGGTAGGTATCTGGACATCGCCCGAGCATGTGGCCGGCGGGATGGGTATCAACTCATTCCCGTTCATCGTTCTCGATAAAGACGATAAGGCGCATGTCACCTTCGCCAAGAACGACGGAAGCTTCAACCAGGTGTACTATGCCAATAATGTAACCGGCACATGGCAGGAGAGCAAGGTAACTAACGCGAGTTATGATAATGCCTTCCCAACCATTTTTATAGATCCTTACTCAAAAGCTCATATCGCTTATCAAGCCGAAGAGCCTGGTGATATTGAGATGTTCTATGCGTCGAATGCCGCAGGAATATGGTCTACGGGCCGTGTTACCGACAACGGTACGAACGAGGCCGTGAGGTTGGGTCGCTACTTTACAAGTGATGCCCAGGGAATAGGCCACATGGTGTTCGTCAATGCATCGGACGGCGATGCGGAGATATATCACGCTTACAGCAATGAGCCTCTGTATGCCGGTGTCGAGGAGTCTCCATCCACCTCCTTGGCTCCCACGCTCTCTGTCGCCCCGATCATCTCTCGCAACTCGGCCGTTTATTATATGGTCCCGGTATCCGGAAATGTATCCCTAAAGGTTTACGATGCATCGGGCTCGCTCGTTAAGACTCTTGTAAGCGGAACGCAGAGCGCCGGAGACTACATCGCTAACTGGAACGGCATCACAGACGCCGGTTCAAGGGCTACGGGCGGAGTGTACTTCTTCCGTCTCGTTACAAACGACGAAGCAGTATCCGTGAAAACGATACTGAAATAAACTTATTATAAATGAAGGAGCAAAAATATGCGTAAGTATTGGATGTTAGCTGGTCTTGTTCTGATTGTAGGCTTTTCTCAACTGGCTCTGGGAGCAACATGGACTATAGAGAAGGTCACGGACAATACGGAATCGGACTTCAATCCGTTTGCAGCGGCGGTTCAATCCGGTCTGCTTGTGACATACACGCACGACGATGGCGACAACGAGATATTCGTAGCAAACAACTTTTCCGGTTCATGGACGTCTACGAGGGTTACCGACAACAATTACAGCGATTTAGGTCTTGACATCGCCGCAAAGTATAACGAACAAACCGCTCATATACCTGTTTGGTGGCAGGACGTGCCTGATCAGGAGATATCATACTGCATAGGTTCAGGTACAAGCTGGAACATCTCGCGCATTACCGACGACGCCGACAATGATGCATGGCCGTCGATAGCGCTGGATAATAGCGGGCATTCGCATATGGTTTTCATGAAGGATGTAGGCGGCGACAATGAGATATTCTACGCCAACAACGTATCAGGTTCATGGCTGACAGAACAGATCACGGACAACGGTGTAAACGATGTTTTTCCCTGGTTTGCGCTCGATAAAGCCGGAAATCCTCACGTAGTTTTGGTAAGAGGAACAACAATAGGCTACACAAAAAAGGCAGCAGGAATCTGGATGGATCCTGAGCCTATTACGTTGGGTGGAGGCGTCAACTCTTTTCCGTTCATCGTACTTGACAAGAATGACAAAGCTCACGTAACTTACGCAAGAAGCGACGGAGCCCACAACCAGATATACTACGCCAACAACGTTACAGGAACCTGGCAGGAGAGCAAGGTTACCAGCGCTTCATATGATAACGCCTTCCCTACAATTTTTGTTGACCCATCCGACAATGCTCATATAGCCTATATCGCTGTCGATGGCGACTTTGAGATGTTTTATGCGACTAATGCAGCAGGAATATGGACCACTGGTCGCGTAACAGATAACAGCGTAAACGACGGCGGGATATTGGGCCGTTACTTTGTATCCGATGCAAATCGGATAGGACATATATTCTTCTGGAACAACTCAGACGGCGACAATGAGATATATCACGCCAGGAGCAATGAGCCTTTATTCGCAGGCATTGAAGAAATTACGCCCGCAGCTTCCTCCTCAATCGCCGTAGCGCCTATTTTTATTCGTAATTCGACCATAAGCTACTCTGTTCCCGCAGCCGGTAACGTATCGCTCAAGGTTTACGACGCATCCGGTTCACTCGTAAGGACCCTGGTTAATTCGTCGGTCAGCTCAGGTAATCATGAGATAATCTGGAACGGGATGTCTGATGCAGGCGAGCGCGCGACCGGCGGGGTTTACTTCTTCCGTCTTGCGACCGCGACGTGCGTTGTGTCCGCAAAGACAATCTTAAAATAAACTAAAAAGAAATAGAGAGGCAGTGTGATAATACACTGCCTCTCTATAAAGTATGGCTGAAAGGAGTATTAAGATGAAAACAAATAAGTACTTAGCAATAGCGCTGATTGCTGTTGTGGGTATCGTTCTGCCCTCTTTTGGAGCAACCTGGACTGTCGAGAAGGTAACTAACAACACCGAACCTGATGTGCTGCCTTTCGTGGCTGCCGTTTCATCAGGACTTATAGTTGTTTATATGCATGGGGACCCTGATAACGAAATGTTTGTTGCCAACAACTTTTCAGGTCCATGGACTTCTACGAGGATAACGGATAACGCGGTGAGCGATATAGGTCTCGACATAGCCGCAAAGTACAACGAACAGACCGCACATATCGCTCACTGGTGGACGGATACGCCGGACAATGAAATATCCTACTGCGTGGGTTCTGCTTCAACATGGAACGATACCCGTATCACCGACAATGCCGAGAACGACGGATGGCCGTCAATAGCCCTCGATAAGAACGGTTTCGCGCATATTGTCTATCAAAGAGAGACAGGCGCCGGCGATTTCGAGATATTCTACGCCAACAACGTCTCTGGTTCGTGGAATACCGAACAGGTTACTGATAATCCTGTGGATGATGAGGGTCCATGGTTTGCTCTTGATAAAGCCGGCAATCCTCACATCGTTTTCATTCAAAACGGCGTGGCTTTGCTTTATACGAAAAAGACTGCAGGTATCTGGACCTCTACTGAACTTGTGGCAGGCGGTTTGGGCGTCAATTCATTCCCCTTCATCGTCCTGGATAGAAACGACAAGGCGCACGTTACGTACGCTAAGGATGACGGAAGCTTCAATCAGATATACTACGCCAACAACGTTACCGGAACCTGGCAGGAGAGCAAGGTTACGACCACAAGCTATAACAATGCCTGTCCGACAATCTTTATTGATCCCAATAACAAGGCTCATATTGCTTATCTGGCCGGCGAGGCGACCGATGCCGAGATTTTTTATGCAAACAACGTTGCCGGAGTGTGGAGCAGCGGTCGCGTGACCGATAACAGCGTTAATGATTTTGCTTTTTTAGGTCGCTTCTTTACCATTGGCGCAAACAGAATCGGTCATATCTTCTTCTGGAACAACTCCGACGGTGACGACGAGATATACCACGCTCAAAGCAACGAACC
>JAAYVC010000094.1 GCA_012517375.1 bacterium
CGGCTCTGCGCCGTAAAATCAAGATACTGCTATGAGATTGCCGCGTCCTAACGCCTTCGGCGTTTCTCCTCGCAATGACGTTGGAGTTCGTGACGCTTTTCATCAAACGGGACTCCATTTCTCGAATCCTGACTAATCACGCCAGGGAATTTGTCCAGCTTCTGTCTATCTTCTGACCAGCTTTTTTTGCCCGCAACATGAGATGGCGAACGGAGGGAGCAATCTACTTCGTAGCTTTGCGGGGACCCCGGGTCTGGAATCGATTCTGCCGAAGCTGTAGGCTTCCAGCCGCTACTTTTGGGGAGTATTTGACCGTGATTCCTGACCGCAAAGAGTAAAATCCAACTGCGATATTCGACCAAACGCCTTCAACTCAGGTTTGACAAGATGTCAAAAACTTACGTAAGCGGCAAGTCCGGGGGAGACGTAGTCAAGTGTTGCAGGTACGCCGCATGCAGCTACAACCGAAAGCCATTCCACAGGATACCAGCAAGCGCCAGGCCAAAGTTCCGCTGTCAGGGAGTTGTCATCCAGAGAATAATACGTATTTAACTCGCCGAAAATAGAGAAGTTATCAGCAACCCATAGGTCCGGAGCTACCCAGAACCATATCTCGCCGTTGGTTTCATCTGTAAGTGGTCTATAATAAAAGAGATCGGCATGGAGGTTGAACTTGCCAAGAGGAAATAAGGTTGCCATAATGCCTGGGGTGAGCGCAAAGCTTCCGTCCTCTGATAATGGAATGGACGCTTCTAACACTCCAGAAAGTAAGAAGTTATCTTTAGCGATGAACATGTATCGGGGTTCAACAACCAGTTCGCCTAATGAAAACCGGCCTGCGGAAAAGGCGCCATTCGCAAAGACGGTAACGTCAAATCGGGGTAAAACTCCGTAGCCGAAATACATATAAGGATCTAAAATTACGTCGCTTGTAGTATCTCCGATAGGCACAGTGGCGTACATGTAAGGGCCAAGCCACCCTGAACCCTGGTCAACGGTATATGCGGCAATAGTGTTGAAAGGATCTGCAGATGCTAAAGCGAAAATAAACAGGACAAGCAACAAGGTTCGTTTCACAAGTTTCCTCCTTAAAACTACTTAAGTTTATAGTGAAGGGACCGCTCATGCACTGAAGCAAGAGCGATTAGCATGTAGGAAGCGGTCCATCCGAGGTCAAGCGGATTCCTGAGTCCAATTTCAGGTTGAAGCGTGTAAATTGCATCACATATGCTCATAATGAACATTGCAATCACGAAAAGTATATATGTAGTGGTTACTCTTCCGCCCCAGAACTGAACAATAATGATTAATCCCAAACAGAGTATCGCAACATCAGAAAGTACGTAGAAAGAATCTATTATGTTCGCAAGGATTGGCGAGGAAGAATCCAGAAACGCCGGAACAATAATCCTGCCGATGGCTTCGGCGGCAAGCAGTGCAGCAATTATTCCAATCAGCAGGGTTTCTGAAGGAGTAAGCTTAACATCAGCTACTTTTATGAAACGCAGCATTGCCAGTATAACCAGAGGGTAAAAAATAATGTAGGCGGCATCGGCAATGCCGGGATGAGGAGCCTCTACTTGCCAGAAGAGGTCGTATACATTCCATACGGTATCGCCAATGAAGTAAAAGACAAGGGCCAGAAGGATAAAGAGCCATGCCCTGTGACCCTTCCATTGCTTGTCGATACCTGTATAGGATATAAATAAAAAGATGACGGGCACAAGAAGCGTTATTTGATAGACAATCGTTCCGACATTGTAAGGTATTGTTTTGTAAGGATTTGCTAATGACGGTACAAAATAAAAGATTGATGTAATAATAAAGAGGACGACGAAGGTTATCGAACTCCAAACCAATGATCGCGACATAATCCCTCCTGTGTTGAGGAGTATTTTTTTTGCGTAGCCTGGTGAGGCTGGAATGTTTAAAGCCCCAATTTTTCAGGGCTTATCGAATCGAGTATTTCCGTTGCAGGTTTAACGTCTTTCTTTTCCTTAAGATAGTTTTCGTAAATCCGGCGGTAACGTGATGAGACTACTTTTGGCCCCCACATATCTTTTAACGCCGTATGTACTTGTCTTAATAGGTTTGAAAATTCACTGATAATTTGCTCCTTCTTGAGTAACGTCGAGGTAGGTAGGAATTCATTGTCAACAATAACAACTGGCGATTCGGCGATTGTTCCGGCAATCCTTTTGAAAAGGTCCATGGTTTCCTGCGGCGGGAGCCCGTTTCTTCCATATGCATCACGCGTAAAATTGAGGAATGACACAAGAATTTTTTTTACAAATTCTGTTTCGGAAGGTTTGGTAATAATTTCAAGCAAAGGCAGTTCTATTTTTTCAAATTCTTCGTTCTTAATTTGTGTGACCGAAAGAGTTCCGCCAATATCGTGATAGAGACTGTAGAAATCCTTGAATTCGCTGTCTATTTTGGGTTGCCTGTTCGTGTAAGAGCCTACAAGAACTCCATCGTTAAAGAGTATGTGTCCTTCAAGGTCATTGTTTTCAAGAACGATGTGACTGATAACGCCTGAAACAAGACAACTTTCCATAAGCTTAACAAGGTGAATTACCTGTGAGCTCATATGAGATAGATGCGGTTTGGCAATGAGCGGTATCAAAAGAGGTTTGCATATCTCAGGTTTTAAGCTGAAAAGAGAAAGAATCAGGTTTCCTGTGGCTGAGTCTACCATCATTGCCTCAATTGCTTCTTTTCCTACCAGTTGTTCGTTGCCGTGCGTGAGAATTGCGTTCCGGACGCTGCCATTTGTTATGAAAATCTCCGTCAATTGACTTCTTGTTTCGCCTGTAAGAACACCGTTGAACCCTTTATCCTCCATCCAGCTCATTAATTCATCGATTTTCAGTAACTGAGATGGTACTTTTTCGTGTACTGCTTCACCCTTTGGATAGTGCACTAAAACTCCTCATTAAAATTGGATGAATCGTTGTATTTTTCATTATACAGATTAAATCATCTCCTGCATGACTGGTTAATTATAAAATCGGGAATGTGATTGTCAAGAACATTTTTCCTGAATCGTTTCAGGTGTTTTTAATGACCTAATTATAATTCATCTCTTATCCGTTTATGGAGAGTTCGTTCATAGACAAGAGCAAGGGCAATCAAAAGATACGCAAGATTCCACAAAATATCGAGAGGGTTTCTGTATCCCCAATTTTCTGAAAAAAGCGAGTAAAGAGCATCTACTACAATCAATACAAAGATACCTGAGAGGAAAAGCAAGAAGGACACTGAAATTTGGCCGCCCCAGACCTGCAAAAGAATCAAGAGCCCGATAGTAAAAATAATCATATCCGCAAGAGGGTAATACAAATCAAGTAATTTTATCGTTAACGGGATTTGAGGTTCTGCAAGATGAGGTATAATAACCTTCCACAAAAGAAACCCCAAAAGCAAACCTCCTGCAGCGGATACGCAAATTATCTGAACTGGCGAACGCTTAGTTCTTGTCAATCTTAAGAAAATCATCATTGCCGAGATCATCAGAGGAGGAAAGAAGAAGTAAAACACATCCGAAAGACCGGGATAGGGAGGTTCAACTTTCATTGAACCATAAACGTTCCAGATAGTATCTCCTACGGCATAGAAAGATAAGGCAAGGAAAACCAGAAGCCATCCGCTTCTTCCTGACCAATCTTTTTCAAGACCAAGGTAACCAAAAAGAGCTAGAAAAATCGGTGTGATAAAGGTTAATTGATCTACTGCAACCCCTAAATAAAACACAAGCGGGGTTGTATTTATTTGTTGAAGTAAGTAGAATAAAACATCAACAATTAGTAAGCCACAGCCTATGAAAACGCACGTCCAAAAAGAACGCATACGAAGCCTCCTCGACGACTATTACATGAATAGCCTGTCCGGTGATATCATCTTCAACACTTCTTGCGCCTCCTGATTTTCAGCAAGATTCGATTTCAGCAGCTCGAATAATCTGGAGTACCTGTATGAGATGACTTTTGGTCCCCAGACCGTAGCAAGCGCTTTATGTGTTTCCTTATACACGACTGTAAAACTATCAATGATTATCTCTGGTTCTTTAGTTTCGTTATTCGCGGTAAAAACGTTATCCTTAATGATAATCGGAGATGGGTTAGTGGATGTTTTTGTTATCCTGTTGAATAAGCTTTTAGTATGAATAGCTGGAACACCATTGTTTTGATAAAAATTAAGCGTCTCATTAAGAATATAAATCATTACATTGAGTAGGGGTTTATGTTCGGATTTCTTTTTAGCAGACATATCTATTTCCTTGATTTGTATGATTTTACGTACAGAAGAACGATTGTCAAGATGATAGGGGAATAAAAAAAGATAGTTAATAGGATAAAAAAACAATAAACGGTTTTTTATTGATTCGCAACTTTTTTATAATCTTATGGATTAGTTAAGAGGTTGTGGGGAGGGGCTTTAGAGAAAGCGTCCGCAGGGAGCGACAAGCCGTAATTGTCGAGTATTTCAGCATATTTAATTCTGATCATATTTAATTTATCGGCTGGAATTAATTGTTCAAGACTATTCCACATATGGATGACGGCGTTATTAGGGCCAACCTTGATATCTATTACGGAATTATTTGAAATCTGGAAAACGGTAGTAAACTCCTCGGGATTAGACAGTTTATTGAGAAGTTTTGAGTGGAGTTCAGATTCCTCTTGCAGAAGATAATCGAGAAGTCTGTTTAAGGCGACGATTACAATATCTTTCATGGGTTTTCGTTCTTTGATGATTTCCAGTCCTACTTCCAGCATGGATATTCTAGCAAGAAAATCCTCTACGAATCTGCCGGCGATTACGTCGCCGTGTTGAGGAGCAATAACATCAGGAGTGGGGGTGAGAGAGGTTATTCTATCGACAGTCTGTTGCAGAGCTTTTTTTGAAGGCATGTAGATTTCATGAAAAAAAGCGATGCCGTTGAATGAAGTATCGTCGGCATGGATACCTTCGCCTTTGCGAGAATTAACGCCTGCAAGAAAATCACCGGAAAAAAGAACCTTGCTTTCATAATCGTACATCATCATAGCGCCTCTGAAATGGCAGAAATATGCAGGTAAGAATTGTATTTTGTGGCCTGTTTTATTAATAATAAGATACTCGGAGCTGGAGGATTCAATAGCGTAAAGGTTACGTTCGGGTATTCCCAGCATCTTAATGAGACGCAGCGTGTCAGTTGAAGCTGCAATAACCGCATGAGGAGCATTTGCCAGAACAACATTGATATTGGAAGCAACGTCCGGGTCCTGATGGCTTAGAAAAACTATATCTACATTTTGGATTCCGCCTATGAGCTTTTCGAGTGCAGAAGCAAGAAGTTCGGTATCCAGTTTCGTTCCCGGGTCAAAAAGCATGTTGACCTTGTTGTTTTGACCGATAAACCTCTTAACGTATATATTGCGATGCAGGTCTTTTTCCGGCGTACGGATTAAGTAGAACTCCCGTCCTATCTCGTAATAATATGGATTTTCCTCAGACATAACATCTCCTTGTATTTAACGGATAATACCTTGCTAGTTTTCCGTAAGTATATGTTCGTCGTATTGAATCTCGAAATAAAGCTTGTGTTTGGCTTCTTCCTGAGCCAAGCCTAACAGCAGTTCTTCAAGCTCGGGATTGTCTGTAATTGCTGCAAGATCGGTATATAGCTTAAACGAAGCCTTTTCCCTTTGCATGGCTACTATAAGAGCCTTCTGGAAATCGAATTCGGCGTTTAGCTCAATGTCAACCTTGGCAAGGTAGTCGGCTATCCTAAGATTTTGAATTTTTTGACTGACTGATAGCATAATCTTGCCTTCCTTGACTGCTTCGAGTTTTGCTTTATGCTTCAGCTCTTCTTTGGAAAAACTCAAAAACAACTCTTTGATGGATGAGTTGTCTGTTCGTTCGGCGAGGCTTCCATAGAACTTGCTGGCTTCCTCTTCCTTGCCTATTGCGAAATCGAGAAGCTCATTCACTGAACCGAAGGTATCATTCATCAATTCCTCCTGGATTAGATAAAAGTTTCAAGCTTATTCCTTCCGCCATAGCAGGCGTAAGATTAGAGATTATAAGATATTAATCCGCTCGGTCAAGCTGCCAGGCTTCTTGCGCTAGGAGACGTTTGCCAGGTGTTAAGGATGGCATTAAGAAACACTGGGATTTCCAGCTAAAAAGAGAGGCCGCTTATGAAGCTTGCTTATAAGGGACTGGAGGGCATGAACCCCTGCAAGCAAGGGATGAGTTATAGAGCGTTATTAGAGACGCGCAGCGTCTTCGGGGCATCCGGCAAGCTGCAGCGCGAAGTTTTCCCTCTATTGCATAAGAGATGAAGGAAAACCTCTACCTTGAGAGAGTACGTCCGATGGTTCGCAAATGGCTTAGGTGCTCCAAGAGGAGCCGCCTCCCCGTAACCCGCCGGAACGATGCAGGCGAATCCCGTTGCCTCTGTTGCAATCAGCTCTATGAGAAGTCCTCTTGCCGTTTCTCCTTCTTGACCAACTCAGATCCGCTATCCCTGCTAAAGGTGTTTTGACTATGGACGCTTAGCGTCTTTAATTGATTTTTTATCGAAACTTGAGTTAGGTGGATGTGGTCTTGACTCGGATTCTTATTTATATATTATAGCTTAAAGATATGTTTATTGACAAACGACATAAAAACCTCGCTTATCCGGGAGTCTATTGAAAAGAATGCTCCGACGTTTTTCAAGCAAACCTAAGGTGCTTATATGTTCATCTTACATGAAGGATAAGAAAGACTTTTTTGATACTTTTGCAGTGAATACGCCTTACAGACCTCATTTGAGTTACCAATCCCGGGCTTATTCCGCAGCATTGAGGTTTCTTAAAACTAATATTCCTGATATCGAGATAATCGAATACCCTTCATGGAGTGACTATATAAAAAAAATTAATGAAGGCTGGGATGTTGTAGGGTTTAGCTTTCTTCACTTTGAGATGAATGAGATTATTAAAATGGCTGAAGAGGCAAAGAAGAGAGGCGTACGAGAAATCTGGGCAGGAAGCTACGGCGCTTTATCTCCTCAGGCTTCATTTGCCGACAAGCGATGGATCGGCTATTGCGAAGGAGAGCTATCCCGGAAGGTTTTCAATGAAGAGCTTGAATATATCAGGCACCCTTTGCTTGTTAATCATATCAGAATGGACATGCCTCCTTCCTTAAAGGTTGCGAGAATAGGAGGACTTTATACTCAAAGGGGATGCCCGTATCGCTGTATTTTTTGTCAAACACCAGGTTATGCCCCAAAACCGTCCCGTATTCCGCTAGAGAGTATAGCCAGGGTGCTTAGCCATTATAAGAAAATAGGCATAAAGATTGTTGCGATTCATGACGAGACCTTTGGCATATTTCCCGAACATTCCAGAAAGGTCGTCGAGATGCTTTCTTCTCTCGGTATGAGATGGTCGGCAGGTTCAAGAATCGATAAGATCCTTGAAAATCTTGATTACTGGAGCGCAAATGGGTTGATGATGGTTGGTTTTGGAATCGAATCACTAAGAAACGTAACACAATCCAAGATTCTTAAACAGATTAATACTGATAGTCTGCCGGAATTGCGTAAAAGAACAAAGCAGAAGAAAATAGCAACGACAGCATATTACATGATAGGATATGAGGACGATACCATTGAATCTATTTGTGAAGATCTTATTATGTTGAGAGGAAAAGGTTTTGACTCTCATCAACTAACCGTGAATACTCCGTTTCCCAGCACTCTTCAGTGGGATTATATTAAATCGGTTTTCGGATTAATAGATTATGACCCGGCGCATTACGATACCCGTCATTTGGTCTGGAATCATCCAAACATCAGCGCCGCTCAGATGGGATATATGCTCAGGGCGGGATGTGCGTATCTTAATCGCCCTCTTTCAAGTTATATCCCAGGTATTGCAAGACTTTTAAGAAAGGTCAACAAGACTTCTAAAGAATAGGGGCGCAAGAGCGCCCCTATTCTTTACTGGTTGATAATTCAATTAATGACCGCAGCTGCAGCCTTTGTGCTGATGTTCTTCTTCCTCGCTATCCTCGTCGTGGCAAGGGCAGTCGCATTCCTTGCCAGGCGTATGATACTGATAGCAGCCACAATCGTCGTCTTCGTGGCATTCGCACTCGCAGGCTTCGTCTTCCTTGTGGTGTTCGTAGCATTCGCAATCTTCGTGGTGGTGTTTGTGTTTAGACATCAAGTCCTCCTAAATTAGATTTGCGCTTTTCGGTTTACGGTTTCGCGCAGCATTCTTTTCAAGTATGTTGCGGAGGGTTACCAATTTTCTCCCAGAAGCTCGAAATACGCCCTGGGGTGAACGCAGGCAGGGCACTGCTCAGGCGCTTCTTTTCCCTCGTGGAGGTAGCCGCAGTTGCGGCAGCGCCAGACAACAGACTCCGTTCTTGCATAAACGCGGTTCTCTTCGATATTCTTCAACAGATCCAAGTATCGTTTCTCATGCTGCTTCTCGGCGACCATTACCGCCTCGAAAAGCCTGGCAACAGCTTCAAAACCTTCGTCTCTGGCTACTTTTGCATAGTTCGGATACATATCCGTCCACTCGTAGTGCTCGCCGCCGGCCGCTTCCTTAAGGTTTTCTGCGGTCGTGCCTATCACTCCTGCCGGAAACTTCCACTGTATCTCGACCTCGCCGCCTTCGAGAAAACTGAAGAAACGTTTTGCATGCTCCTTCTCCTGGTCCGCGGTTTCGGCAAAGATAGCTGCAATCTGCTCGAATTCCTCCTTCTTTGCCTTGCCGGCAAAGTAGGTGTAGCGATTGCGAGCCTGTGATTCGCCGGCAAAAGCTGTCAAAAGATTCTTTTCGGTCTTTGTGCCTTTTATGCTTTTTGCCACTGTTTTCTCCTTGTTTTATTTGTCAAATTTACTCAATTTCTTGATTCTTTCAACTCCTTGAATCCCCGGAAAAAGTCTATCAACCCTTCAGATACTTCTCGTAGACACCCTGAATGCTTGTTTGGTGCTCGAGTTCGTCTGCGGCAAGGTTCTTGAATATGTTCTGCAGCTCCCGATCTTCAACAATCTGTGCAAGATCCGAATAGAGCTTATGAGAACCACGCTCGCGCTCCAGCGCCAGCAGCATTGCGTTCTCAATTGCCAAAGATTTAGATTTCTCAGTTGTAAGAAGCGCTTTTTCTAACTCAAGGTTCTTTATCTTGGGGTGAGAAGCAATCTCCACATTCCCCTTTCGCATCTCAGTAATGACTATCCTGTGTCTTATTTCCTGTTTAGCCAGTTCGCTAAACAGTTTCTTCATGCCCGCATCCAGCATCCTTCCAGCAAGTTCTAAATAAAAATCGTAAGCGTCCTGCTCCTTCTCTCTCGCGAAGTCAAGAACATCCTCAATTGAATTGAACATTAAGAGTATTCTCCTTTTGGCTTCATTAACTCAATCATAGTTTTTTTAAGGGCTTCGTCAAGTTCATCTTCGCTTCAAAGGAATGCTTTTCATTCTTTTGGGAACCCGGTCTCAAGCGGATTCTTGAGGCATCAGACAGGAAGAAAGAAAAGCATCCATATCGGTATCATCCCTTATACCTAGTCTGGTCAAGACGAAGTCGTACTTAACCGGATCCTCTGGCGCTATCTCCCTGAAAGCGTTTGTAATCTCCATAGCGGTTGTGAGATTCGCCTGCTTTCGCTCCGTTATACCGAGTCTGAGTCCTATCCGGTGCATGTGCAGATCAACCGGTACAATTAACTTCGAGGGGTGGATTCCCTTCCACCCGCCCGGGTCTACCGCGTCCTTGCGAACCATCCACCTCAGAAATAAATGCAACCTTTTTGACGCTCCCCTTTTTTCTGGATAGGGGATGAGATGCTCAAATCCGTAACTCACCTTTCCTTGTCCGTATTTCACGCTCCTGTTTTTTTCCCGCGCGCGGTCTCTGATGGTTGAGGTGAATCGAATAAGCGCAGGTAGTACTGTTTCATCCTTCTCTTCATATCCATGCATGAATGCCGCCTCAAGCGAGCCTAAATCCTCAATAGTCCTTTTTACGCCCCAGAGCATCATCGAAAAGTCCTCGCCTGCCGCGAAGCGGTGTTTGAAATCCTTGAATGCTTGCTTTATTTCTCCAAAATCGCTTGATTTTAGAAATTCGATAGGAGAGGGCTTCATCAAATCGAGCGCTTTTTTTACGCTTCCTAGAATCTGTTTGACGCCTCCGTACGCAAGGGAGGATGCTATCAATCCTACAACTTCGCGCTCTCGAAGTCTGGGGTAATCGTACAAAAACTGCAACGGATCGGGATTCACGAACTCCCTTTTTGAGTAGCAGGCGTAGAGCGCCTCGAGCTGGAGAAAAATATCCGAGAGGGTGCGCACAATTATAAACTGCTCTTCGTAGGGTGGCTGCGGTAGGCTAAAACTCTCATCTTTTCAATGGTTATAAGTCCTTCCAAAACAACGCCATCGAGAAAAGGGATGAAAGCTTCAATTTTATCAACGGTATCCACAATTTCAATGACAATAGGCAGATCTTCAGACAACCTTAAAACCTTTGCAGTGTGGATGCGGCTGTCCGCTCCAAAACCCATCACGCCGCGCATTACAGTTGCGCCAGCCATTCCTTGTTTGCGAGCCTCTTCAACTATTAGTTCATAAAGAGGTTTTCCGCTTTTTTTATCGTTTTCGCCAATAAATATGCGAAGCATTTCGGCTTCCTTTGGCAATTGCATGTCGCACTCCTTTCTCCTTTGCTTCTAAATAATCTGGCCTAAGCGAAGTCCGGCAAACAAGAATACAATGCACAACACATTCTGGGCGCCAATATTACCCGAAGCGTACAGCCATTGGTTACTGCGAATCAATTGGACAGTTTCAAAAGAGTAAGTCGAAAAAGTGGACAGGGCGCCTAAAAAGCCGATCATTATTACGGTTCTAAGCTCGCTGCTTATCATTATTCTGCGTTCCGCTAAAGACCAGAGCAGCCCGCCCAGAAAACACGCGAGCGCATTGATAATCAAAGTACTCCAGGGGAATTCGCCTTTGAAAAGACGCTGCAAAACTCCGGAAAGAACATATCTCATTAACGTCCCTGTCGCGCCGGCAAGCGATATGTAGATGAGTTTTTGAAAAATAATAACCTCCTTGTTGTCAATTCGCAGGAGTCATCAGCCAAGGAGGCAATTACCGGGGACTCCATCCCTTTTTAAGAAGAAATTATACTTAATAAATCCGATTAAGTCAAATCTGCTAAAGTTCGCGCGCAGACGGACGGAACGCTTATTTCGTTATGTCCTTTAATGAACGCAAGTTGCTCATTGGAATAAAGCATACTATAGGAATCTCCTTGTTGGCGACAAGCTGTTGACAATCGAGACAACGCATGTATACTTTAAGCTTGAATCTCAACCAATAAAGGAGGAAGATGAAGCCGAAGGTCATTCTGCACAACGCAACGAGTCTTGACGGTCGTATGGATCACCTTTCCATCGACATGGGGCTTTTCTACGGCATTGCGTCGAAATGGAAGGAAGACGCCACACTCGTCGGTTCGAACACGATGCTGGCCGCAGCATCCGAAGTTCCCACTGAGAACGAGTCCGCATTCGAGCCGCCCCGGATCGATCCGAAGGACAGACGGCCCCTGCTCGTCGTACCGGATTCAAGAGGCCGCATCAGGTTCTGGCATGCGGCGAGGGCGTGGGGATTCTGGCGCGACGTTGTCGTTCTTTGCTCGGGTTCTACTCCAAAGAAGTATCTCGATTATCTCGAAAAGCGTCACGTCCGCTACGTAGTCGCAGGTGGTGTAAAGGTTGATCTACGAAAAGCCCTTGACATTCTCTCAAGACGCTTCGGCGTCAGGACCGTCCGTGTAGACTCGGGCGGAACCCTGAATGGAGCGCTTCTGCGCTCAGGTCTCGTGGACGAGGTGAACGTCCTCGTAACGCCGACCCTTGTTGGCGGAACATCCGCGCGTTCGCTATTCATTGCTCCTGATTTGGGATCCGCAAAAGGCATCGTCAAGCTCAACCTCATCCAGACGAAGAAGCTCGCGGGAGACGTGTTATGGCTGCGCTACGATGTGGTCAGAAAGAAACGCCGGTCAGAGAGCGGCAAATAAGCTCTGGGGCGGCTTCACAATGCTCTACAGGGCTTGAATCATTAAGGTCAATCAATCAATACGAGCTTTCTTGTGAGCGACGCGGCCGGTGTCGTAAGCCTTGCGAAGTAGACGCCCTTTTCTGCGGTTAATGAAAAGTGATGGTCGCCCGCGCTCAATGAGCCCTCAAAAAGCGTCCGGACAAGCGCGCCCGAGGCGTCGAAAATATTAAGCGACACAGGGGAGGGGGAGGTCAGGGAAAAGAATACTCCATCATCCGGAGTCGCGGTAAAGTCACCAATGCTCACAGGCGTCGGCGCTTCTCCCACCGCTCCTCCTGTATGGTAGTCGAGATAGAGCTTCGGGCATTTCGCGGTGTCGGGATTCTCCCTCGACGCAAACTGACAGCCGCCGGCGAACAAGATGTCGTACGGAATGTCCATGTAGAACCCGTTGTTGGGGGCCTCGTCGGCGAGCCAGGAGTTGACTATCCGGGTGACATCGACTTCATACCACACATCCTGTGTCTCAGGCAGTTCATTGAACTCCTCGATATCCCTCAGCTCCGCCGGACGGTTGTTCCAGCATACGGTCGCCTCGTCCCAGGGCGCTGCGGACCTGAAGGTGCATGCATTGACTGAGGCAAGCATTGTTGTTACGTAGAGTCTGAGTTGGGCAAAATCGCAAACGGCTCCGACGGTTTTGAGCTCGTCTATTCCCTGAAAGTAAAGCAGTAACTTCTCCGCCTTGATTATTTCAGGGCCTCCCCAGAGTACATAGAACTCCTCGCTTCCGTAGGTCAATGCGGGCTGGCCCTCGTTGACCTTGCTGTCCTTTGTGATTTTCAGGGTGGCTGTTGCGCCGAAAACGTCGGCTGCAAGAAACACAAGGGATAATACTAACACGAGTTTTTTCACGCTGCCTCCTTGGCTTAGATTTTCTCCTCAGGGAACCGTCTCCATCCAATGTACTAAGCATACTTCTATCTTCAATGTTGTCAATGAGCGATTTGGTTTTTTAAGCAGGGGGAAAATCAGCGGTTGATCAGATCGTTTTGGCCTCTTTTTTTGGCAGGATGGAAGCATCCTCTGCATGGTAGGATGACCGTACCAGCGGCGAGCACGCGGCGGATATAAAACCCATCTCCTTGGCTCTCCTCTCATATTCCTTGAACTGCTCAGGGGTGACGAACCTCTCCACTGTCAAATGGTTTCGTGTGGGCTGCAGGTACTGGCCTATTGTCAATATGTCCACCCCAACCTCGCGCATATCGTACATAGTATCGTATACTTCTTCGTCCATCTCGCCAAGACCGACCATTATGCCGGATTTAGTCGTCATCCCCGGTTTAATCTCCTTAACCGCCAGTAACACATCAAGAGACAAACGATAGCTTGCCCGTCTATCTCTAACGTGTGAGGTCAAGCGCTCGACCGTCTCGAGATTGTGCGCGATAACGTCGGGGCGGGCGTCCACAATCATCTTCAGCCTGTCGCGGACGACGTGACGGTCTCCCGCATCGCCGTTGCAAAAATCAGGTATCAGGGGCTCCACTAAAACATGGGGGTTATCCTTTTTAATTAATTCTATCGTTTTTGCGAAGTAGCCGGCGCCAGCGTCCTCGATGTCGTCCCTGTCCACCGACGTCAGCACGACATACTTGAGTCCCATTCTTCTGACCGCCTCAGCCACCCTCTCCGGTTCGGTCTCGTCCAGCACCCCCCGGGGGTTGCCTGTCGTTACCGCGCAGAATCTGCAGCCTCTTGTGCACACGTCGCCCAGTATCATGATGGTTGCCGTTCTTCGACCCCAGCAGTCTGCTATATTCGGGCACCTTGCCGAACGGCAGACCGTATTAAGCTTTAAATCCTTTAGAATTTCATCCACATCCCTGTATTCACCCTGACCCGGAAGCTTCACCTTAATCCAAGCCGGTTTCGGCTTAATCAGAACTCCTCCATTTCGTGTTCCTTGAATTGAATTTCAAATACACTTTCGAATGCTCTTCGAACGCTTTCCTTAACTTGATTAAAGTCAGGCTTTCTGCCAAGAACCTTTTCCATTGAGATTATGCCCTTGTCTTTCAAGCCGCAGGGAACTATTAAAGAAAACATATCAAGTTCTGGGGAAACGTTTAGTGCAAAACCGTGAAAGCTTACCCAGCGTTTAATAGCAACTCCAATTGCGGCAAGCTTATCCTGACCGACCCATACTCCGACCGGTTGACCGCGCTGCATCCGCATCGATGCGTATGCTTCAATGCCAAATTCCTTCATTGCGTCAACCAGAGCCGTCTCTATTTTTGCGACAAAAGGACGTACCCCTATAAGACCTTTCTCAAGTTTAAAGATAGGGTAGCCGACAAGCTGTCCGGGTCCATGATATGTTACATCGCCGCCACGCTCAACTTCATAGCAACCAACGCCTTCCTCGTCCAGTTCCTCTGGTGTTACAAGTATGTTTTCTTCCCTGGTCGAACGACCTTTGGTAATCACGTGATCGTGCTCTACGAAGATTAAGGTGTCAGGAACCAAATCCTCGACCCTTTTTTCCCATATTTTGCGCTGGAAATCCCATGCCTCGCGATAGGGCATCCAGTCGAGATCTATAAAGCAGCCTTTTTTCATTGCGCCTATTCTAAGCCACTAGAGGGTTGTGTCAATGTGAAAGCGCTTGCACATAATGGAAATTCTTTATGTTTACGGGTACGCCATATCTTTTTTCAAGTTAAACATAAAACATATCTTAGTAAAACTAATCATTTGGCATATTAATTGCTAATAGTTCAAGTAGAAGGACAGGATGATTAGAGTCAGGGCATGGAGGATGAAATGACTGTGACATTTCTTGCAATCATATTCGGCCTTTTGTGGGGTAGCGGAAATGAAGGTGTTCATGATTTGGGTGCAGGGGGAGAGGGTGTTACGGAAGAGAATCCAGCTTTAACATTGTATCAGAACCCGAATGCAAATTTAATCGATATCTCCGTTGAACCTGTTCATAAGATTCTATCTGTAAGCATCTTGTATTCCTTTGGCGATATCGTTAGCTTGGAACTCTTCGACGTAATGGGCAGGAAGCTCTTTAATGGCACTCTTGACGGTCCAAAAAGACACATAGACATTTCGAGTTTTTCTCCCGGAATCTATTTTCTTCTGGCAAGGTCTGGACAGAGTAACCAGGTTTCGCGCAAGATTATCCTTTACTGATAGACTTCTCTAAGAATTATACTATGGTATGCTAGTCCAGTACTTTTAGCCGCGCTTTTTTTGAGCCAAAGCACTTGACAAACGTTTTTTTTTGTATATTCTTATGATTTATTCTACTATAGAAAGGAGACAAACATGAAAAAAATAGAAAAACCGCTTCTTATGTTTATTGCTTTAGCTGCGTTTTTCATTGTTGCAGTTCCAGCAAATGCCCAGCTTGGAGGCTATTGGGAAAAGTGGACCCCCGCGTGCATATTGCCAAGCGGTTCTTTTATACTGTATGATTACGACAATAATAGTGTTTGCGATACTTTCACGCCGTTGTCAGGAGACGGATATATTATGTTTACTAATGACAGTTGTCCCAACGACAGTGTAACTGAAGTAGATTGGTGGGTCAGTTTCGTTAATGGTGATCGCGAAGTGATATACTTAGAAGATGCTTCTTAATGGTTCGCACGGCAATACTGGCTGGAAACAGACCTATTGCACACCTCCAGTATATCTTTGTGAATATCGAGGTGGAGGTTATTGGTGTGGATATGATTCATATCGGGACGTTTATTTCTGGGGATCTTGGGTTCCTGTTCCACCTCTTTTCATCTTTTATTGTCATGATTGTTTTCCACCCACTCCTAATGCTCATGTTATTATTACTGTGGAAGGTTCTTCTGATGGGAGAGTATGCCCTACTCAGTCGGAAGGTTATATGAAGCTTATAGACATAAGCCAAAGTCATCCTCATATAACACGTGATTGCGATTAGAAGATTAATAGTCATCTCTCTGTAATTAAACAAAAATTCGATTAAGAGGTAGTAGCTAAGACCTGCAGATAACGATTCTGCAGGTCTTAGCTATTGACAACAATCTATTGTTCAGTATCCTTACGCTAAAGCTCTTAACCCAGGAGGAGCAATGCGGAGAACATGGATTGTATTATTTTCAATCATTGCTATGCAATTTGTATGGGCAGCTGAAAAACCCATAGCTGATGTGTTTACCAGAAGCGCATCAGCTCCAGTAACAAATGTAAAGTCATCCGAACCACAGCATTTTGTTGGTCATTATGACATGCCGCCCTTGCCTTTGGCAAGGGACACTTTTGCGACTTATGCGTATTCGTACGGAGATATCGTGATTTTCTCCTACGCCGACTCTAATGAATGCGAGATAATAGACTCTGCGGGAAACAAAATCTGGTCTGGATTATTGATGCTTGATGAATACCGTCTGCAAAAAGGAATTACGCCCGGTGTTTATATGATTCAGGCCAGTAAAGCTTTTACCGTGTTGAGTGGCGATCCTTTTACAACAGGTATATGTAACTGGACGGCAGTAGATCAAAACAGTAGTCCTTTAAGCACCAAAATGCTTTCGGTTGGACCTTCAAGATCTGAAGGTGTGCCTGTAATAGCAGTGTTTGCGTACCAGGACAGCACATATGTAACTGTAAGGAATTTAGATAACCAAACTATAATTTGGGAAGGATATTTAGATAGTGCAAAATATTATTTAAGAGAACAGGGTGAAGTACCGCCCATTGTGTATTCTGTAGAAGCTTCCAAACCAGTCTATACAATGACCGGAGGAGGTCTTGGTGGTAAATACATCCCTTCTTATGATGGTACATTCGTAGGTCGGGATTTTATCACCTATCAGCAGTTGTGGCGTGCTGGCGAGGCTCACGACTTGCAGATTATTCCTTGGGAGGATAAGACAACGGTATCTGTAGTGGATTTGAACAATCCTTTGGATACTATATGGCGTGAATTTTTCTCAAAGAAAGGAGAAGTAAAGGGGCAAAGAATTCCTTTGCCTGGAACTGGCCGTGCGCTTTACATTCACAGCGACAAGGATATTTCTCTCTCTGAAAATCCTTGGGTAAGTTTCGGGCCTTCATCCAGTATTGGTTTTTTCCTTATTAGAAGTATTGACAGAAACGGATTAGGAATAGGTACCGAGTTTCACCAGCCTCTAGAAGGGTCTGTTTCCTGGAGTACACCGTATGTTTATTCACGTCTTCTTGTCGTTGCATACAGTGACAATACTGATGTCACTATCACAAGAACGCCAAGATATGGGGGTGCTGATGAGCCTGTATGGAAAGGGAAATTAAGTCGTGGTCAATATTACAGATACACTTGTCCTTTGGATGATGTGAATGCTTGGGCTACTTATCATGTTACTTCTTCCGAAGGTGTAAGCGTTATTGGAAACTGTAGAGACACGGAAGGCTCAGATTTTCTACCCCTTTGGTTTGCTATCCACCCCGGGGTGCTGGTGCTTCCGAGTCCTCAGTATAAGGAGACTGAATGCGGCGTGCCCACTAGCGAGTCCAATTCAGGTGCATATTTGACCATTATCAGGAACACTGGCAACATAGCCGACTTGATGAACATCGAGTTAACGAAC
>JAAYVC010000095.1 GCA_012517375.1 bacterium
AAGCTTGAGGAAAGACGCAAGAGTGAGAACGCTTCAGAACATGCCGGCAACAAGAAAGATATAGAATACGGGATTCCTGGAACCAATATCAACCAGAGCCTGATAGACAAGCCACTTGGAGATAAACCCGTTCAAAGGAGGAACACCGGAAATGGCCAGAGCCGATATTGTGAAGGAAAAGAACGTAAGAGGCATCGCGCTTGCGAGACCGCCAAGCTTATCGAGATTTGTTTCTCCGGTGTTTCGCTGAACAGACCCGGCTGTCAAGAAAAGAGAACTCTTATAGAGAGCGTGGTTCATCATATGAAACAATCCACCGACAAGACCTAAAATGGTGCCGGACGCAATCCCTAACACCATATAACCGACTTGGCTTACGGCGTGATATGACAGGAGCTTAAATGCATCTTTTTGAACTAAAGCCATGAATACAGCCGCCAGAACTGTCACAGCACCTATCGAAAGGAATACTATCTGTATCGTCGTGTTGGAGCGTATTTCAAAAACCGAATAGCAAAGTCTTAAGAAGAGGTAGATGCCGAGTATCTTGTCGAGACTGGCAGGTATGAAAGCCATTGTTTCGGCTGGTGCGGTCTCAGCCGCTTTCGGTATCCACGTATGCAGAGGAAATGAACCAGCCTTAGTCAATGCGCCGACCGCAATACAGACAAACGAGATTATTGCAAGAGGATTGTTAAGGGTGAATCTCTGAAGAATAGTCTTGGGAAAATAGGATAACTGGCCTGGCTCCACGCTCATTCCGGATTGTTTGGTGTAGAAAATGAATACGAGTAATCCGAAAAGAAGCAGAAAATCCGCCGTGCCGTTCAGGATGAACATCTTTGAAGCGGTTGATTCGACATCGCCTTTACCGAAGAAAAGAAGCCCGTAGACCGTAAAAAGCAGTATGCCCCAGAAAAGATACAGAACAAGAACCGAACCTGAAATCAAGGCGCCATTAGCCGCACTGTATGTAAGGAGCGAAAAAACAAAGAATCGCCAATCCCCCTTGGGACCGGAACCAAACTTAAATGAATATATGAAAATCATGAAGGCGAAGAACGAAACAAGGAGCAGCATTATGGCCGAAAGATAATCGACAGAAAGAGAATTCGCTATCCCGAACACGCGCGGCAACAAGATAGCTTTCGAACCTGATTTTATAATATCAATGAAGATAAGGACGGCGAAAAAACCCACCCCGGCCGCAGATAATAATGCGACATATCTGCGAATAGGCCTGATGAGAAACGCAAGAATTGCCGCGAAAAGAGGTATAAGTATTAATAGAGACAAAGGATCGAGGAAAATATCCAGCTTCATCTTATACCTCCAAGATACGAAATTATTGGTTTTACTGCCGCGCTGCCTGCAACAAGAATCAGGGAAAGTATAAATACAATCAAGGACAAGTAAAGAGGCTGGCGGAACTCGCGTTCCGGTGTCTTACCCGAAAGAAATACCCTTGAAAAAAGTCGCAGCATGTAAAGCAAGGTAAGAATTGATGAAAGGATAAAACCACCAGCCACTATCAAAGCATTCGAGGAAACAATGCTAAATATAACGCCAATCTTGGCGAAAAAGCCCAGAAAGGGAGGGAGTCCGATAATTGAGAGGGAGGCAATAAGAACAGATACAAACAACAGAGGCATTTTTCCGGCCAGCTTTCCGAGATTCGTAATATCCCTCTCCCCTGTTTCATGGCCTACGATTCCGTATGCAAGGAATAGAGTCCCTTTTGCAAGGGAATGCGCAACAATATATAAGACGCCGCCCACAAATCCCGATATCTGCATAACGAGGATCAATCCTGCAAAAATAAAAGCAACCTGACTCACTGTAGAGTAGGCAAGTATGCGTTTGAAGTCTTTTTCGACCATGGCCGCTCCGCCTGCAACAAGACTCGACAGAAGAACTATCCAGAGCAACGCAGTTTTCCATTCTGGAGGAGTGACAAACGTCTGCGTAAAGAGCTTTATATAAGCAATAAGGCCTATCTTAACAATGACGCCGGATAGAAGCGCGCTTGTCGGAGAAGGCGCTGCAGGATGAGCATCGGGCAACCAGATATAAAGCGGTATTACTGCAGATTTTGCGAAAATTCCTGCGAGGATCAATATCCCTGCAAGTAAAGGAATCTCTGCGCCCACCATATCGGCGAGGTTGAATGAATTGAATTGAAGCACAAGAAGCAGAAAACCGACTAGCATCAGCGCTGATCCAAAGAAGTTAACAAGTATTGTCTTGGTCGCTATAGAGATTTTCTCCCCTGTTCTTTCGAATCCAACGAGCCTCCATGTTGTCAAAGCCGCTATCTCCCAGAAGAGATAGAGGAAAACCAGATCATTAGTAAAGAGCAAACCGAGTATGGAACCAAGCATGAAGAGCGTGAGGGAATAATACTCCGTGTCCGCTTCCTCGCCCTTCTTGAAATACCCAAAGGAGTAGAGCATGACAAAAAGCCACAAAAGCAGGAAAGCGGCCGCAATCAAGACAAACACCGGAGAGGTTAAAAACTGAGGAAGATTGGACGAACCGATAATGCGCCAAACACTCAACCCCGTATTATTCTTATCAATAAAACATTTGTAAAGGAAAAAACCAGCCCCTAAGATTCCTAAGATGCTTATTACCCATCTAAGCGGCCTAAGGAATCTGCCGGGGAAAAGAACAAGCAGACCTGCCGCAAATGGCGTAGCGATGAGAAGGAGAAGGTTATAGTTCACGCTCCCCCTCCCATAGCGTAAGTTTTTTCGCAGGAAAGGCGAACAAGATCATTCCACGTGTAAAGAAGATCACCCTTGGTATTGAACGCTGCAATTCGCTCCGTACAGCAGTAGCATGGATCGACAGCCGCTAGAGTTATAGCCGCATCGGCAACAGTATCCCCGAGAACGGCAACTTCGTTGGATTTGATATTCATATAGCTTGGTGCACGAATCTTGTGACGCTGCGGGTATATCGAGCCGTTGCCCTTTACGTAATGAAAAACCTCTCCACGAGGAGCTTCGTAACGGCCAACGCCTTCGCCGTCAGGAGCGAACTCCATGCGAATATCGATCTCCCCCGGCGGTAGATTCTTAAGGCACTGCCTGATAATTTTAATCGATTCAAAACACTCAAGAAGCCTCACTTTGGCTTTTGCGAATACATCTCCCTCCTCACAGACTATCTCCTTCCAGTCTACAAGATCGTATGCTGCGTGAGGATCATCCTTTCGAACGTCAATTGCAATGCCTGATGCCCTCGCAGTAGGCCCGACTACGCTGTAGGCAAGGGCTTGTTCCTTAGTTAATACGCCGACGCCTTCGAGTCTTTTATGGAGTACAGGGTCATCCAGAACCGCTTTGGTAAGCATTGTAATTTTCTTTTCAGCTTGTTCGAGAACTCCAAGCAAAAGAGGAATCATTCCGGGTTCAATATCACGTCTGACTCCACCTGGTTTGAATATGCCGTAATGGTTGCGGTTACCCGTAATCATCTCGAACATTTCAAGCACTGGTTCGCGGTATTTCCAAGCCCACATCCACACCGTATTGTACCCCAAAAAGTGTCCTGCAAGTCCCACCCATAAAAGATGGGAATGAAGCCGTTCCAATTCACCTATTATTGAACGGATATATTTGGCACGAAGAGGTATATCAATATCGGCTGCATCTTCTACCGCTTGAACGTATGCAAAGGGATGGGAAGAAGAGCATATGCCGCAAATACGCTCTACAACAAAAGGAATCATATCGTATGTCTTTCCTTCGCACAACTTTTCATGCCCTCTGTGCATATAACCAAGCTGTATATCCAATCCAACAACTTTTTCGCCTTCAACCTTCAACTTGAAAAATTCAGCCTCTTCCTGCAATGGGTGGAAAGGACCTATAGGTATAACCCTGCGTTCAAGTTCAGCCAAAGGACCTCCTCAAAGGATGGTAGTCTGAAGGTGTATCGTCAGGAAGAAGGAGATGTCTTGTATCTTCAAGGCCGCGGAATTTAATCCCCAGAAGTTCTTGCAACTCCCGCTCTATCCACTCAAAACCAGGAGCAAGTACAGTAAGGGAATCAATCTCAGCTGAATCATGTGGAAGCAGAACTCTGACGTTTATCAAAAGCCCTATGCGGTCTATTGAAAAATGATAGGTAATAGTAAAACCTTTGGTCAAGTCCGTGCCTGTAGCAATCGAAAAACGGCAGCCGAGTACATTAAAACAGAAATCCGCAACCTTTACTATATCCTCCGGTTTCACTTCCCAGTACCAGCGCCTTTTGCGGTAAAGGGTTAACTCCCCGACTGGGTAGAATGCCTTCAACTGCTTTTCTATTTCCTTAAAACTCTCAGGTTGTTTCGCAAGCCACGCACCGTTTTTTTCAGCCATCACAATCCTTTAATGCTTTTGACTTTTTCTATTGCCCTTACTACACCCAATATCATAGCTTCGGGCTTGGGCGGGCAGCCGCCAATGTATACGTCTACCGGAATGTGCTTATCCACAGGTCCTGCAAAATTATAGGAATCAACAAACAGATCGCCCGATATTGCACAGGAACCAAAAGCCGCAACGACGCACGGTTTCGGAGTTTCCGAATACACTCTTAGAACCCTGTCCAACACTTTCTTGTTTATTACGCCTGTTACCAGAAGAACATCTGCATGCCGAGGAGAGCCGGCAAGTAGCAACCCAAAACGTTCCACATCGAACCGGGGCGTTAAAAGATCCAGGATTTCAATATCACAATTGTTGCAAGGACTTGCAGCCACATGGTATACCCAAAGCGATTTAGTAAGAGCGGCTTTTTTCAGTCCTTTAAGCATCTTGGCTCCTTAAATTACATTCGTTAAACATTACAAACCTACAGCGGCCAAAACAAAAGCCGCCAAAGCGATAACTAGAACTATAGACCAGAAGAAACGAAGGGCTTGATCAATCCTGAGACGGGGATTCGTATTTTTTACGAGCACAATAAGAACGAAAACTGCCACCGGTTTAAGCCAACCAAAGATATACCACCAACCGTCTCGTGGAGAACGAAAACCACCCCAGAACATTATCACGAGGAACAAACTGGAAACAAAATACAGAATTGCCTTTACTAGCTTGAGTACGCCTAGCGCCGGTCCTGAATACTCGATTATCGTTCCGCCCATGATCTCTTGCTCGGCTTCAGCCATGTCAAAAGGAACAAAACCGAGCTTTGCCTGTATGCAAAGAAATGCGGCAACGAATGCGAGTGCCCCTGATAAAGAATACAAAAACGGATGATGTGTCCACTGCCACATCAACAAATCCCCTATTCTTAGCATGCCGCCAGATTTGACAATAATCGTTGCAAGCGAGAGGAGTAGTGGAAGTTCGTACGCAAGGTATAATGTCATCTCACGAGACGCACCAAGCGCCGATATGGGATTCGAGGAAGCGGATGCTCCGGCGATTAGAACAATGGGTACGAATGCAAAAATGTAGAGAACGACTATTATGTCACCGAGGAAAGTCTCATGCGGTAAAATGTTAGAAACGAGCAGAATGGTCGAGAGAATACTAACCGAAGCAAGTCCTAAAAGAGGCGCTCCAAGAAAGATTGCCCTGGGCGCCCCATCAGGCACGAATGTATCTTTACCCAAAAGCTTGAAAAAATCATAAAAGGGCTGAAGCAATGGTGGACCAACCCTGAATTGAACCCTTGCAGTTACCTTTCTATCTATCCACGTGTATATCAGCCCCACTATCGAGGAGAAAAGGAAGCCCGGAAAAACGAGAAGATAGAAGAAAATCCAGCCGGGACTCATTTTCATTGACGCCTCCACGAAGAAGAACGAGAAATGAATCTGTCGTTTATGGGCGCTTTGGGTAACTCTGAAACGCTTATGTAGCGCAGGGCGCCCGATGAACAGCTGGCAACGCACCTCGGACCTTCCGGTCTTTCCTTGCAGTAATCACACTTCGCTGCAATATGACGAACCAGATTCCTTTGAATTACGCCGAACGGACATGCATAAGAGCAACTCTGACAACCGACGCATAGAAAAGGCTTGTGTATAACAAGATTCGTCTTCTTATCCTTAACGAGCGCTTCTGAAGGACATGCCGCAACGCAAAGGGGGTCTTCACAATGTCGGCAGGCCGAAGGCAAATTTGCCTGACCTTCAATGTGGCCATGCCTGATCCTTGGTTCTCCGTGATGCGACTGCATACACGCAGCCTTACAGCTTTCGCATCCGCAGCATAAATCCAAATCCAAAACTATCACTTTTTCCATAACCTGCTCCATGTCGGTTTCAGTAGTCCCTCGCATGTAGAAGAATCGGTGCTTAATTCAAACAAAGCCAGGGAAGGGCCGTGATTGGCGCTTACCAAAGCTGCACCCTGGGGAATCTCTTCAGATATAACGAGCTTCAAAGCAATATCGGTTTGTTCCGTTTCAACTCCTACTTCATCCCCTTGACTTGCTTCTATTATCTGGGCATCTCTAGGATTGATTTTAATCCAGTCTTCATTCTCGAAAACCGACATAAATCCTATTGCCGGTTCAGAAGCCATTAATAAGTGCTTGTAACCCTTTTTTGGTTTTTCAGAGGCCATATCCAATAAGGCTTTTGCTCTGATTTCTATATCAGAATCTGCAAAATCTTCATAGTAGTCCGGCAGAGAGCCTTTTGATGCCAGAGGTGAACCCGAAATTCTATCAAGGTAATGACCGACGCTCAATGTTCCGGAAATTGAAGGAATAACAAGATTCAATTTCTCTTCCCCGAAAACCGTTTGAATAGTTCCTTTCTTTTCCAGTTCAGACGCCATAGGCAAAAGCAAATCGAATTCGAATCTGCCTTCAGGAATAAAGAAACTCGACAAAGAAACGAAGTCCGCTTTCTTAAGTACGGACCGCAAATGCATAAGCCCCCATGGGAAGGTTGGGGCAAAACTGATAATAGCTTTTACCCTACCGCCCATAATCATAGGTAAAAATGAAGAAAAGGGCTTTGCTACCCTGCCAGGGGTTCTTATTCCCAACGGTAAATAGGTAATACCATCAATATCGCGAGCAAGTCTCAGGCAGACTGCGTGCGTCAGGAAAGGATCAAAACTGCGGGCATAAACCGGAGAATTAATAAGAATGCCTTCCCTATTTCGAATCATGCCTGCCGTACTCTCAAAAGCGCCCGTCTCAAGGTCCAAAGCCTCTGCAAGCGGTGCTGATTCCTTATCCTTTCCTGTTAGGACCTTCCACAAGCCAAACATGAAAAGACCTTCAAATCCTGGCTTTACCCTGATAAATTTATGGGCAAAATGCGATGTGTTTGATGCTACCGAATCTACCACAATATAACGAAAATCCTTATTATCGCTCTTTGCCTTTGCAAGATATCCTGATACCACCGAAAACTGAGAATAAGGATCTCCGACGATTAATGCATATCCTGCTGACGTAACCGCGTCTTGGTTGACGCTATTTCTCTTTCCATAGTTAAAGACTTTTGCCGGAGAAAAGGATACATACGCCATGTTCTTGAAACCCGATGCCGATATCCAGTTTGAATAAGCGTCGATTTCTTCAACGGAAAAAGTATTGTCATAGAGAAAAAGAACCTCCTCGGGTTTGTAATCCGACAACCGCCGTCTCAGATATTCAATACCTGCCGCAATTGAGGATGATTTTCCTTCTACTATTGAATGATACAATCTTTTAGGATGATTGACGAAACTCGAGGCAGCATTTCCTCTCGGACACAATCTGCCTTCATTCCTTGAATTCGCAGTGTATTCAACCCTGCGGACCTCCCCGTCTTTAACCTCAAAGGAAAGCCTGCATCCGAGATTACAAAAAGGGCAAACGGTCGATTCTCTATCGCTCATACAAATGGATCCTCGAGGTGTTTTATCCTGTCCCACGTGATAACCGGGCCATCCTTGCAGCAGTAAAGCTCACCCAGCCTGCAATGTCCGCATTTACCGAAACCGCAAGACATATTCTTCTCCATGGAAAGATAGATATCTTCATCGGCAAATCCAAGTTCCAGCAGTCGCTTAGTGGCGAATTTCATCATTATTGGCGGACCGCAAACCACAGCCAATCCGTCTTTCGGCGAGAAAGGCAGATTATCTAATAAGATTGTTACAACACCAACCTGCTCTTTCCAGTTCTTGTCTCCAACATCAACGCTTCGTCTTATCTCGACATTTTGGATCTTTGCCCATTCCTTAAACATTCTTTCGTAGACAATGTCCTTTGAGGTCCGAGCGCCATAGTAAAGATGTATACCTTTGTATGCTGTAGGATTGTGCGTAAGAGCGAAGAATAACGCGCGCAAAGGAGCCATCCCGACGCCACCACCAACAAGTAGAACATGACGCTTCTCGTATTTTTCTATGGAGTAAGGAACACCATAGGGTCCCCTCACAGCTAAGGAATCACCAGGTCTGGCATCGAATAATTTACCGGTAACACGTCCGACCTTCATTATTGTCATTTCAATGTTTTTCTGCTCGTAAGGGGAAGATGAAGGAGTAAACGGCGCTTCACCGACTCCGGGAACGGTTAATTCAATGAACTGTCCTGCCCTGAATGCAAGAAACGGCTTAGGTTCCAGAACGAATGTCCTGATGTTCGGAGTTTCGACAATCACTTCCTTAACAAGAGCTGGCCGGGCTTCGTAGGGATTCATAGGGCCCCCAGAACTTTGCGTATGTCTATTTTCCCGGAACAAGCGGATATGCATCGGCCGCAGCCTGTACACGCAATAACCTTGAAGTTCCTGGGAAAACTCATGAATTTGCATTCAAATCTGTTTCGAAGACGGTGTGAGAAATGTGCAAGGGGGTTTGCTCCCCCTCCAACTCTGCCATAGGCAGCATGGTAGCAAAAATCAAGAACTTTGATTCTATTAAAACCCTTGTCGCTTGGAGTATCATAGAGCAGAAAACAATAGCAGGTCGGGCAAATGCGTTCACAAGCCTGACAGTCTACACAGTTTTCTAAAACCTTGGACCAGAATTTTGTATCCATTTGCTTTTCAACACGTTTATCCAAATCATTCGGAAATTCAGAAGAATTTATTTTCGATAAATTACGTTCTGCGTCGCTACGGAATTTCTCACGTCGCTTAAGCTCTTTTTCAGGAATCTCAGTGAAAAGAGTACTCGCCTTTTCTATAAATTGTTCGCCTTTCGAGGAAAGAATATCGATTAAGAGTCCTTCATCTCCGAATGAAATGTTTAGATCGCCACCCCATATCGAGTAAGGCTTCCCGCCAATGCTTGTACAAAAACATGTATCCTGCGGTTCAGGACAATCTACAGTAACTATAAAATATTTCTCCCTGCGCTCCCGATAGAATGGGTCTTCAACCTCCCCCTTTAGATATATATTATCCTGTATCTCGATAAGAGAACGGATATCACAATCCTTAGGACCTATGATAACTTTCGGCTGCGATTCTTTTGAAAAGAATTGAGGATATGATGCAACCCTTTCTCTCGAAACAAGAAAAAATTCCTTTAAAGGTTCAACTGGACGAATCGTCTTCAGAGCTTCAAGAAGCTCTTCTGGTTTGACGGTTTCGTTTTTCCATAATTCATATACAGCTTGGCGACCCTTGTTGCGTGGATAATAGGTATCCCCCAAATGCGACAATCGGTTGTATAAAGTAGGAATCGAGGCGTTAACTAAATAAAGAGACCTCATTAACGCGAACCATACTCATATTTTTTGGTTTGTCAAGTATTTGTTCTGTAGCACTATTTGGAAAATCGTAGCACTGTTTCGTTTTAACATTAAAGTGAAATTTCTTGTGCTTAATGATATCAAGATTATCCGCGGAACACGAATTCTTGCAAGACCTGATGTCCTGGTGGAACAACGGCCGTGTGATGAGAAGCGTCGGATTTCCCGACGGTCTGGATTTGACAATTTACGATATGATAATACTGTTTGAAAAATGAAAACTCGATAATACATCCTTCAGATTCATTGTTCTTCTCAAGAATGGAACACCTATAGGAGAAACTTCCTACCTCGATCATGATACCGAAAGAAATCAGATCGAAATAGGTTTGAGATACGCAAACCCGATCTGTGGGGACAAGGATACGGTACTGAAACCCTTAAGGTCATGACGAATTATGCCTTTGAACATTCGGGTGTGGAGCGCGCTCTTCTTAATCCATCTAAATCCAATTCCCGGATTATCCATGTTAATGAAAAGTGCGGCTATAGAACAATTGGTGAAAAAAAAATTATTAATGGAACTTAAAAAATGCAATTGGTTTCTGGATGAAATCGAATCTGAAAGCATAATTCATTAAACCCTTTCCACTAATAATTCTTTATCTTCCTGAAAACATAAATCTAATACAGGAACACATAAGTTTTTTGAGGTCAATTTAGTTTGTTAATTACTGAGGTAGATTACAAGACTGGCTCTCCTTCCAATAACATTTCATAAATAAGATTCTGTTAATAGACTTGAACGCAAAAACCCAACTAAAAGTAAGATGTTATCCAGAGGACACTATCGGCTATCTTTAGGCCAAGCTGATAAATAATCGATATCCTGCGTACAATTGAATCGCAATGACTAATCTTGACAGCTTTCAAACCAAACCGTGTTTTAAGATTAAGTTACGCACTTGACAATCCGAAAAGCTGCCTTATAATATATCCTTATTGGAAGCTATGGAGGAGGAAGGAAAAAGATGTCGACGTTTTAACGCAAGGAGGACACTCATGAAACATGAAATTTGGTATGATAACAAAGAAGATGTATTACGAGAAAGAATAATAGGTACATTAACAGAAGATGATATACCTGAATTCCTTGCCAAGGTTGCCGAATTATTTGAAGGTAAGACACGCAGACGAGCCATTATAGATCTCACGCAGGCCTCAAAGCAGGTCTACAGCAAAAAAGCCAGACAAATGCTGTCTGAAGGTTCAGCAAAACTCGGTTATGAAGAAAAAATTGCTTTTGTGGGGGCGGACCCAACCATAAGAATGATGGCTAAGGTTCTCATTTCGGGAGCAAAATTCCTAGGCAAACCAATAACTGCTCAATTCTTTAAGACAGATAAAGATGCGATTGACTGGTTAAATCGCCAATAACACTATACCTTAACCATCAATCTATGGACAACTCAAAAATTGACGGATATGTAAGGCCTGCAAGGCCGGAAGATGCCACGTATGCAGCCCCTCTTATAATCGAAACGGGATACGATACTATAATCATAAGTTTCGGATCATTAAAAAAGGGAAACCATGTTTTAAAAAGAATGTTCTCCTTGCCTTCAAATATGCACAGTTTTCAACACAGTTCCGTGTACGTTAATCAGAACAAAGTTAAAGGTTTGCTTTTAGGATATGGTTCCGAGGAGGAAAGAAAAGAAACGCTGACAAGTTCAATGCTTCTGATTTCCTCAATGGGAATCTATGGCTTACTGCTTCTTGAAAGACTTTTACGAATCAGGAATCTTATCGGCGAAATTCCTGACGAGGATTATTATATTCATTGTCTTGCGGTAAGTCCTGAATTGCGCGGTCAAGGCATAGGCTCCCTGCTTATGAAAGAAGCGGAACGAATAGCCAAGCTTTCAAATAAAAAAAGGATTTCGTTGCTTGTTGAAGCAAGAAACAAACGAGCCATCAAGTTCTATCTTCGGGAAGGTTTTAAGGTAATAGGACAAAGATACGATACGAGTTTCAAACAGCGATTTAACTTCGATAGCTACATGAAAATGACAAAAGCTCTCTGACTGATTTAGAAAAGATCCAAATAATCGACAAATAACTTTCGAACCAGACAACCAAAATTTCGTACTTGTCAGGATTATTACCTATTTATTACAGTAGGTTATCCATAGTATTGTGCAAAATCCTTTTCTACCTAGTATTCAGTTACAGGAAGTTTGTTTATGAGGAGTAATTTCTTATACTTAAAACGCTGGCTAAAACAGCCACGCCGTTCTAGATTTTCCACTAAAAAATGTTTATTTCTATGCTTTATAACAGGAATTAAACAAACCTTTCTCCCTATGGAGGTAATAAGCAATGGTGACTGAAAAAAAGTTCGAGGGTGCCTATAATGATGAAAAGAAGTATCTTCACGTTACGGTATACAAAATCGATTCTGCAGATGATGCGCATGGAATGTGGAAGATGATAATAAAGGAACTTGAAGGGAAAACAAATAGGGAGGTGCTTGTGGATCTGAGTCCAAATAAGCAGACCTCCGTTGCACTCTCGGCAAGAAAGGCTTTCAGGGAATACGAAGATTTTTTCACGACTATCTCCAAGGTCGCATTCATAGCGGAAAATCCAATAATCCGCATGCTCGTTAAAACGACAATGACCGTTATAGATAAAAATAAAGTCTCGAAGTATTTTAAAACCGTTTCTGAAGGTTTGGAATGGCTCAAGGAGGGCAATTGAATAGCAATCTAAAAGGACAGGTTAAAAAAACATTGGAATCAAGCAGGCTGATGGAATTGTCAAATTGCCGCTTGAAAATAAATGCGAGACAAAAGGGAGTTATCTAAAATGCTGCATGAGATTTATTTCGATTATAACACAGGCTCCATCAGGATGAATTTCAAGGGTTTGTTTACACCGCAAGATGCGGAAGAGTTTTTTCCGTTGACAAAAAAACTCTGCGAAGGAAAAAAACGCTGTTATCTCCTTTGTGATTTCAAGGAAGGAGGAACTGAAATACCTAAAGATAAGGAATACAGACAGTGGCTTATTAAAATGTACAAGGAATCTGGTTTCGATCGAATAGCAATCTTCAATACGTCGCCTTCCATGAGAATGCTTGCAAAGATAGCTCTCGCGGCAGCGGGACAATCTAAAAACGTCCGATTCTTCAAAACAGAAGAAGAGGCACTATCATGGTTTCAAAACGAATAAACAACGAAACCATAAGTTAGTAAAAGGGGTGTCATCATGGATGAATACCTTATACCTCAGGCTCTGAATTTTCTCGATGAAGCCTGCAGAGAGATGAATTGGAAGAAAGTAGCGTTTATCAACGCCGGTTCTCTTGTCCTCATACAACGTCTTGCAGCAAAAGATGGAATTCGAATTTTCAACAGTAAAGATGAGGCATTGAACTGGTTGAAGGATGGATTATAAACTATTTTTTTGTTAAATTATTATAATGCTATGCTCTTCACTTTCCCCTGTATCTAGTTTAGAAGATTATTGTAGGGTAATTCTGTATAATTATTCGTTAACTAATACCGTTTTTAAAAATAAGGATTATTCGAGCAATGGGGTTGCATAAGAGGAAAATTATGTATAATTACGTTACGGGTATCGTAAAACTATTTGTATTGGTTTCAAGTGAGGTAATAAATCAGGAGGATGTAAAATCCTCAGGAAACCTCGTAATAAGATACTGAAGGAGTAAAAATGGCTGAAGGAAAAGTAAAAGGAATCAGAAACTTCGAAAAGAGAATCGAAGCCATCGAAGAAGTGCTTGCTACTGCCGCTGGCGGCGATTTCATGTCAGAGATCTCCATCGATATGGAGGAACCTGATGTACTAACATCAGTTGAAACGGGCATAAATCTTTTGATTTCTGATCTCGGAGAAGAGGTACGCCAGAGTCAGAATCGTGCCCAGGAACTCCAGGATAAACTGGACCTAATCGAGAAACAAAGACAGGCAATCGAGGAGCTGTCAACACCCATAATAAAGATTTGGGATCAAGTGTTAGTCTTGCCTCTGATAGGCGCACTTGATACAAGACGTTCGCAAAAACTTACGGAATCGCTATTAAACGAGATTGCTTCAACTCAAAGCAAGGTCACGATACTTGACATCACGGGCGTTCCAACGGTGGATTCGGCAGTGGCTAACCACATACTCAAAACCGTTGCATCTGTGAAACTTCTCGGCGCCCAATGCGTAATTACAGGTATAAGACCTGAAGTCGCACAAACCATCGTTCACCTTGGAGTTGATCTATCTGAAGTCGAAACCCTATCAAATCTTTCAGAAGGACTCAAGTGGGCCTTCAAACATTTGCATCTTAAGATAACAGAAGATAACAAGAAGGCTTGAAATGCTGCAAAATAATCCCGTTCCCATTCTCAAACTCAGGGATTTCCTCCTCGTTTCTATACAGACAGACCTCCATGACCGTATGGCAGAACAACTCCAATATGATATCCTCAGGCGGATTTCGGAAACGCAGGCGAAGGGCGTCTTGATAGATATCTCCGCATTAGAGATGGTCGATTCTTTCATTGGACGAACCCTTGCGGATACTGCACGAATGGCAAACACGCTGGATGCAGAAATAGTAATAGTAGGAATGAAGCCTGCAGTCGCAATAACCCTAGTCGAACTCGGTCTTTCTCTTGGAGACGTTCAAACCGCCCTTTCTTTGGAAGACGGATTCCACATCCTAGAAGAATCACTCCTTGATTCCAGTTCTAAAGACGAAGAGGAAGCTTCAGAAGAAACAGAGGTCGAAGAGAATGATGATTCCAATTAATGAGGAATCTGATATCGTTCACGCACGCAACGAAGCAAAGGAATTCGCAAAAAAGCTGGGATTCGGTCTTGTCGACCAGACAAGAATAAGCACAGCCGTATCCGAGCTCGCTCGAAACGTTTACACCTATGCAGGAAAAGGGGAGGTTACAATTCAAGAACTTTCAAATCCTCATCGGGGAATACGTATAGAGTTCAAGGATGAAGGACCTGGGATTGAAGACGTAGAACTCGCAATGCAGGACGGGTGGTCATCATCCCGGAGTATGGGCAAAGGATTACCCGGCTCTAAAAGACTCGTCGATTTTATGGAGATAAATAGCAAACCTGGTTCAGGAACCTTAATTATTATTGAAAAATGGCTGAGTTGAAACCAGAAAAAGGCGAACTTCAAATCGAAGTATCCGAACATATTCTCTGGGCTAAGGGTGTAGTAAAGCGATTCGCAGAAAAGCTTGGCTTCTATTCAAGCTCCCTTCACGAAATAGAGCTTTGCGTTGCCGAACTTGCCACGAATCTTATCGTGCACAAGGTCAAAAATGGAAGATTGAGTTTTAACGCAATCTCTGAAAACGGGCTACGCGGGATAGAAATCACGGCGCAGGACGAAGGACCTGGCATCAAAAACCTGCCGGACGCCTTGAGGGGAGGGGTAAGCTCCTCTGGCTCGTTGGGACAGGGTCTGGCTTCAGTACAACGATTTGCAGATGAATTCGAGATACATTCGAATCAGGAAGGAACGCATGTCAAAATACGCAAATACCTTCCACCTGAAAAAGAAAGCGAAGATACTTCCAGGAGAGACCTTACAGTCAGCGTTTCAGTAAGAACTCACCCCGAATCGACCGTTTGCGGAGATGGACATATAATCCGTCACGACGGTCCAAAAACGCTTTTAGCCGTTATTGACGGCCTCGGACATGGCAAATCCGCACGGGAAGCCGCGGCCGCAGCCGAAGCTTATATACACGCTAATTATCGGAAAACCCTGGAACAAATGCCTGAAGAATTGCATTCTATTCTGCGTCATACTAGAGGAGCGGTTGCATCCATAGCTAGAATCGACGAAGACAAGGAGAAAATTGACTACATTGGAGTCGGCAACATCAGTGCAAGATTATGGCTTCCTCAATCATCTGAAATGGTAAGGCTTGTCTCAATGAGCGGTACGCTCGGAGTCAGTCTTCGCACGCCGAGGCTTTTCAGTTATCCATGGAAAAAGAAAAGCGTTTTAATCATGCACAGCGACGGAATCCGCGAGCACTGGGAAGTTACAAAGAAAGAGCTTTCCGAATCGCCGACCGAAATAGCTCAGGAGTTGATTAAAAATTACTGGCGTAAAAACGACGATGCCACCGTTCTTGTCGCAAAATGAAACTCTTGAGTTTTACGGAGCAGGGCATATGTCGCATGCGACTCGAGGGGCTTCCCGAACCGAAAGAGATTGAAGATCTTATTGAAGAATATGTCACTCAAGTCGAGCTTCTTCCTTACTCTCTTAAAATAATATACTTTGATATTTCCAATCTCACCCACATGGGCGCGAGGGCAAGACAAGTTTTTTCGGAACTGCTTACCCAAGCTTCAATGCATTACGGCGGAAAAGTCCAGCTTGTTGTTGCAGGGGGATCACTCAATCTCAGACGTTTCATAGAGCTTTTCTGCAAAGGGATTGGATTCGTAGACCACAGCCACTTCTTTGAAACATTGAAAGAAGCTGATGATTGGGTGGCTGAATTTCTTTCTTCCTGAAACCCGTACTTGACAAAACCAAATACAACCGCATAATAAAATTATAAACTCGTCAAGGAGGAGTCTTTGAATAAAACATTTCTTTTTGTCCTGGTTTTATACGCATCAACAGCGTTGATTGCAGGTGATTCGCTAAATGTAAAGACAATTGGAAGCTACGAGTCCTCTACCCTTGCAAAATACATAACGATATCCGGGGATTATGCATATCTGTCGTGCTTTGATATGGCGTTAAAAATCATTGATGTATCCGACAGAACCAATCCCATTGAAGTCAGCCATTATCAAACAACAGACTTCTACAATCCTAACGGAATCCACGTTTCAGGAACAAATGCCTTTCTTGCGTACGGTTTTGACAATGACAGTACAGGTATGGCTGTCGTAGATATCTCCAATGAATCCGGTCCGTTTGAAATCAGTTATACACCAACCGAACTCAGGGCGCATGACGTTTATGTTTCCGGTTCGTACGCCTATGTTCCTGAGTGCCTGGGGCTTTGTATTTATGATATCTCTTCTCCATCAACACCGGATTCGATTGGATACTGCGAAATATCACTCTTATCCCATCCTCAATGCGTATTTGTTTCAGGTAATTATGCATACGTGGGCGGGACAAAAACCTTGAAGATAATCAATATAACCGATCCACACAAGCCCTTCGAATCAGGCTCCTGCACTGTGGAACCTTACGTTTGGGGCGTTTTCGTATCAGGTAACTACGCCTGCCTTGCGGCAGACATCTCAGGACTTAAGATACTGGACGTATCTGATCCCTCAAACCCCGCTGTTATCGGTTCGTACGACACACCTGGAAGCGCCAATGCCGTTTACGTGTCCGGTTCTTATGCATACGTTGCGGATGACTTTGCTGGATTAAGAGTTATCGACATATCGACACCTACAACTCCACAAGAAGTGGGTTATTATGAGACCCCCAATATCGCTCTTGATGTCTATGCTTCTCATCCTTACGCTTATGTAACTTGCCAAAGCAAGGGTTTGCAAATATACGAATACGGAGAACTACCTGTATCGGTTAAGGAAACACAAGCGCAACAGCCGTGCATTTCCTGTTCTTTGAACAAACTAATCTATGATGTAGCTGAAAAGACGGATTTGAGAATATACGCTCCGAACGGTCGATTATTGTTTGTAACCCAGATATCCGGGAAAGGAGCAGTTGATTTTTCGAATAAGTTGGTAAGCGGTGTTTATTTCGCTCAACTAAGCGATGCTCCTGGGAACAGGGTTAAACTAGTTATCATGAATTGAATCTCTTATTAAGGTGTTTCTTAAAAGGAAGAAGCCGGTTGCCCGCTTCTTCCTTTTTATTATAATTGCCTTTGAACGAAAGGAGATGATTAAATGAAATTGTTCGAGTTCGACACACTACCTGGTGTATATTCAATGACTACATTCCATACCCTGGCACGAGAGGGAATCGAAGCTTTCAGCTTAGTTTCCCCTGAAACACCAATAATCAGCGTCGGCTATTTCCAGGACGCCAGCCTGGAGATTGATTTGGACTACTGCGTGCAAAAAAATCTTCCTGTTTTCAGGCGCGAAATTGGAGGGGGAGGCGTATACCTTGATCGCAATCAGATATTCTATCACGTCATTCTTCGCCGCGACAACCCGTTGGCATCCCGAAGGATATCTGATCTATATGAGATGCTATCGATTCCACCGATAGAAACCTACAGGGAACTTGGAATAGAAACAAAATTCCGGCCAGTTAATGATATTGTTACTTCCGACAGCGAGAGAAAGATATCGGGAGAAGGCGCAGGGGATATAGGTCCTTGCGTTGTTTTCGTCGGTTCTATAATGTTAGATTTTGATTATGATACAATGGCCCGAGTAATCAGAGTTCCTGATGAAAAATTCCGCGACAAAATTCACAAATCCATCAAGGATAATGTAACCACCGTTTTTAAAGAGACAGGCAAGCGACCTTCGAGACAAGAAATCCGCGAAATCCTCAAGAGAAAATTCTCAGCAATTCTTGGAAAATTCGAAGAAGCTGAGTTAACCAACGAGTTGATTGAACAACGCAAAGATATAACTTCGAAGATGATGGATCCGCAATTCGTTTTCAAACGCACAATGAAGAAACCTGGAGAACTTCGAATTCGCTCGGGCGTCGAGTACATCTTGGGAATCCACAAGGCCCCTGGCGGACTAATAAGAACGGCATCTGAAATCAAAAACAGCAGACTTGTTGATGTGTCCATATCCGGAGATTTCACGCTTCTACCCATTCAAGGCCTGCCTAAAATTGAGAACAGCCTTTCAGGCGTCGAACGCACTAAAGGTGAAGTCGCAAACAGGATAGAACGCGTAATCTCTGATGAAGAATTACAGGTCCCCGGAGTCTCAATCGAAGATTTTCTGCTGGCTCTGAAGATTGAAGAATAGTTCAGCATTCGATCATTAATAATCTCTACAAACCTGAAGATAAGGTATTGACAACTAATAGTTATTTCTTATATTTCACTTTGAGAAAAATCCAACCAGGAGGAATGCATGATTCATTCTAAAACAAGCCGCATAGTTCTATTGCTTGCTACCGTTCTCTTTTTTGCATTCATAAGCTGCAAAAAAGAAGACCCCCTTAAGGAAGGAGACTTAGTCTTCTGCCAGGATGATCCTGGCGAAGGTAATTTCTGGGAACCTGCGAAAGTGGTAAAGGTAGAAAATGAAACGGTGACAATAGCCTGGGATGATACCTTTATGAAAGACGGTCCTGAAGCTCAGAAAAGCATAAGTGAGGTAGTAAAACGCCAACAGGCCGATCCTAAGAAGGTTAAAGAGAACATGGCTATTATAATCCACCCGCCAGTATTTCTATATCCGTATAAAGGGATTATTGAGAAAGTCATGGGCGACCGCTATATCGTCAGATACAAGTCGGGAAGTGTTGAAAGGCACGACACAGTAGATATCACATCTCTCTATAAATACAAATAACCATTAAAGTCGTACCACAAAGAGTCCCTTAAGGGACTCTTTCTTTTAACATGCAAAATTTATGCTTCTACGCAGTTCACCAAATAGTTGTTTTACGAGCGACTGAGAAACAAGAATGAGCTGTAAACACTTGACTCTTAACATTATACGAATAGAATATAATTTACCGGAGGCAATAAATGAATAATCAGGAATCTCAAATTCGTTTAGATGTGGAAATCAAACCTGAGCAAGCTGAAGGTGTCTATTCGAACCTCGTGCTTGTAGCCCACTCCTCTTCGGAGTTTATCTTGGATTTCGCCCGTATGCTTCCTGGATTGCCTAAAGCAAGGGTATTTTCAAGAATTGTGATGTCTCCACAACATGTAGAACTCCTCCGCCGGACTTTAGAGGAAAACATAAAAAAATACGAGGCAAGATACGGTAAGATTGAAGTCAAGGATCAACCCGGAAGCTCTAAAGAAATGGGCTTCACTGCACCGCAACAGAAGTAACTCAATGCGCTGGTTGGGAAAGCTGGCCGAACAAGAAAATGTAAAGTTATACCTGGTCGGCGGTGCAATCAGGGATAGATTGAATAAGGATAATACCTTAGACATAGATCTTGCGTGTGAAGGCAGTGTAAAGCATTTTGGGAAACGTCTTGCCAAAGAACTTGATGCAAAATTCATATACTACCCATCATTTCAGACGGGAACGATTGAATCCCTACAAGGCGCTAGAATAGACTTAGCTGCAACAAGGAAGGAAACTTATCCCCGAAAAGGCGAACTACCTAAAGTCGAACATGCATCGATACATGAGGATATTTATCGTAGAGATTTCACAATAAACGCAATCGCCGAATCCCTAAACCCTGGTGAATACGGTAAGATTCTTGATCCCCTAAATGGAATTTCAGACATCAAAAAAAGATTAATCCGAGTGTTACACGACGAAAGCTTTGAGGATGACCCGACCCGCATCTTCAGAGCCGTGCGTTATTCGGCAAGACTAAGATTCCGTATTGAACCCGAAACTTTTAATTTGTTAAAACGGTCGGTACCAAGACTGATTAAGCTTTCTGGAGAACGGATTCTTTATGAGCTCAAATGTATTGCAAGAGAGGATAGCAAGGTACGCGTAAATACTATCAAACGATTAGAAGCGCTAGGCGCATTGAATTTTCTTGGCAAGCCTCTCAGGCCTCTCTCCCCTACTGAGTTGAACCGGATTTCTTCTGATGATTCATGCGCTTTTTTATGTTTTTTGCTTTCACATTTCGAAAATGCTTCTCTGTCAAAACTGCCCTTGAGCAAAAGATGCCTGAATACAATTGAAACCATATCCAAGATATATATATTGCAAACAGAACTAAAAAAACCTCGCAAACCTTCTCAGATTACTTCCGTCCTTAAGAAATATGATGAAAGAGGATTAGAGATAATTACCGTAACGAGCAAATTCAAAGTTTTCCAGAAAATAATAAGCTATCTTGAGAATTACAGCAAAATCAAAATAAAGACTACAGGAGAAGATCTCAAACGTCTTGGGATTAAACCTGGGCCAAAATATGGTGAAATACTCGATTTAATTCTCAAAGCAAGACTTGACGGTTTAATAGAAGGGAAAAAAGAAGAAATAAGATATGCAAAGAAATTTCTCGAAGGATGCTGATGTTCTCAAGATTCGTTGATCCTTCATACTGGAAAGCTATATTGCTGGCCCTACCTGGAATGCTTATCGGACTGGTTTTTCATGAATTTTCCCATGCATGGATGGCTAACAAAATGGGGGACCCCACACCAAGAGAATTCGGCAGATTAACCCTTAACCCGCTCCGCCATTTAGATATTATTGGAACCCTCGCCCTCGTTTTCCTGCGTTTCGGTTGGGCAAAGCCGGTGCCAATAAATCCGAATAATTTTAGAAATCCCCGTAGAGATATAATACTTGTCTCGCTTGCAGGACCAGGTTCAAATTTGATACTTGCTGTCTTCTTTGCTCTGCTATTTCGCTTGCTTAGTTACCTGATACCGATAGACACGCCTTTAGTAGCCTTATTCAAAGGCATTGTGGGAATGACTGTACTTTACAATTTTCTTTTGGCTTTCTTTAATATCATCCCAATACCACCATTAGACGGTTCCCAGATTCTTTTCAGTTTACTGCCGTCGAGATTATCTAATGCCCTTCCGTGGCTGCAGCGCTACGGCTTTATAATCCTCTTACTCCTCCTTGCATTCGGCGTGCTATGGCCGGTAATAGGATTCCCCAGCGTGTTATTCACTACCCTTATTGCTGGTCCTGAAGCATTATTAGGGGGAATCTGATGGCACGAGTAAAAACAGAAAAGAAATCTCCAAATCCATCAAAGACAAATGGCGAAAAAACAAAAAATCAAAAAAACAAGAGAGATAATACTGATCCTATCATAGGTCTCCTTTTGATTCTTATTGCCGGCTTTGTAACAATAAGCCTTATCAGCTTTGTTCCGAAAGGAACCGTTGATAATCCATTAAACTGGGGTGGCGTTCTTGGCTTCCTTCTCGCAAAAGCTCTTTACTCAGGGATAGGAGTCGTTTCCTTTGTTATTCCCTTGCTGATTTTATTATGGGGAATAAATCGATTGCTGCGCAGACCTGCAAAAAAACTTTTACTGTCATCGTTAGTGCTTCTGGGTTTTTCTTTTTTTGTTGAAACAACACTGGGTTATTTTCATAACATACCGTTTTTTCCGGTAAGGACGCCCTCGGGCAAAATACTAGAATCTATGACGCTTGCCGGTAAACTAGGTTCTGCAGTATTTGATTACTTGGCAAACCTTGTAGGAAGACTGGGTCTTGGCTTCATTCTGGGATTTCTGCTGCTTATTTCAGTTGTTCTGATATTTGACATCAATCTTCACAAACTCATTGTTAATGCAATTGAAAAGGCTAAGCGCATTTCTGAAGAAAATCGTCAGAAAAGAGCTATCATGGAAGCTACGCGGACGAAATCCGAATTCGAAGAAGAAGCGGAATTAACGCAACAGAAAGGTGAAAACGGAGAAAAAGAAACTACCGAAAAGAATGATGAAAACAAGATAATAATCCCTACAGAGAGGATTGTGAGGCAGATTCCTGCGGAAATACCTGTAGAAGAACTTCATCTTGCAGAACTCCTGGACCCTGTAAACGAAGACTGGGATACCCTTCCGGATCATGAGGCTAAAGAAGGGGCAAAACTTCTTGTCAAAAGACTGGAGGAATTCGGGGTTACAGGCTCGGTAGGAGATATCATACCTGGACCTGTAATTACTCGATATGAGTTTCACCCTGCCCCGGGAATCAAGATATCTAAAATAATGGGACTCGCAGACGATCTTTCTCTATCCTTGAAGGCAGAAAGAATAAGGATATTGCCGATTCCAGGGAAATCTGCCGTCGGGATAGAAATTCCCAACAGGAATCGAAAAAAAGTCGGGCTTCGCCTCGTTGTCGGCTCAAAGGATTTTCTTGATTCGCAGAGCCCTTTAACGATAGCGTTAGGAACAACAATAACCGGCGTACCGGAAGTTGCCGACCTTGCCGATATCCCTCATCTATTAATTGCTGGCACTACAGGTTCGGGTAAATCAGTTTGTATTCACAGCCTGCTTACAAGCATGTTAATAAAATCAAGTCCAGCAGATGTACGTTTCATGGCTATAGACCCAAAAAGGCTTGAACTGCCTGCCTATAATCCAATTCCTCACTTCATTCAGCCCGCTATTGTCGACCCCAGACAGGCAGCTAATAGTCTGGAGTTCGTAGTAAAGATCATGGAGGAAAGATACAAGGAGTTTTCTCGAGTAGGCGTCAGGGATATTGCAGGCTATAATGCTCAAACTAAGAACAAACGGCCTTATATAGTAGTCGTCGTGGACGAACTGGCCGATTTAATGCTTACTGCCCCTGCTGAAATAGAGCAACGTATTATTAGACTTGCACAAATGGCAAGAGCGGTCGGAATTCACCTGGTCTTAGCCACGCAAAGACCATCTGTAGATGTAATAACAGGACTGATAAAGGCAAACTTCCCTGGCCGAATTGCATTCCAGGTTGCCTCAAAAACAGACTCAAGAACGATTCTTGATATGAACGGAGCTGAAGCTCTTCTTGGCCGCGGAGACATGCTCTTTCTGCCCCCGGGTAAAGGCGAACCTGTAAGACTCCATGGGTCGTTCGTTTCAACAGGTGAAGCTGAAAGAATTGTTGATAAGCTCGCTGAATCGAGATTGAAATCCCTGCTTTCGACACAATTGGACGAAGAAAGGGCTTCAGAATTAGCCGAGGCCATCCTTTCCGCGGATCTCCTTGATCCCCTGCTCGATCCTTACGAACCTCTTTTCCAAACCAAACGGCAGCGCCTCGCAGAAATCATCTCTCCTGAGATACTCGCAGCCGTTGAGGGTCATTATTATCCTCCAATGGAAGAACTTGCTCCAATAAGAGAGCAGATGCAGCACACTGGTTCTATAGATGAAGTAGATGAATTCTTTGCGGAAGCGGCAAGACTCGTGATCAGGAATAAAGAAGCCTCGGTTTCGATGCTGCAAAGACGTTTGAATGTGGGATGGGCAAGAGCTGGAAGAATAATCGATCAGCTTGAGCAAGCGACCATTGTCGGTCCTTATGAAGGCAGCAAATCCAGAAAGGTTCTGGTTCAGGATGAATCGGAACTTGAGAAAATCCTTAAGGGATTCGGGAATCTGTAGAATTGACAATGTCTCTTGAAAACTTAAAATATTACTATTCTTGGGGAAAATTTCGCTTAACACCTCGCCTTATTTAGGAGGAATAAAATGATAACTTTTTTAAAAGAAATCTTAGCCCACGTTCCTTCAGATTATGCCGAGTTGAGATACCATGACCGCCGCTTTAAGTCATTATCCGTAAGAAAAGGTGAGCCTGAAATTGCTCAATCTAATCATCTTACAGGCGTTGGTGTTCGTGTCCTTGACAGCGGCAGATGGGGTTTTTCTTCTTGTGCAGGCAGCGAAAGAACTGATATACTGAAGGCAGTTGAAAATTCTTTCACCGCTGCCAAGGTGTTGAATAAATCAAAAAAAGACCTTGCTCCAGCCAAACTAGCGAGAGGTGAATTCAGGCCAGTCATTAATGACCCCTTGGAGAACCACAGTCTTGAGGAGAAACTCGAAATAGTAAAAAAAGCAGAAGCTCTTTCAAGACGTTCAAAAAGCATAATTTCGGCTTCTAGCGGGTACGTTGAATTTATAGATAAGAAGGTTATTGTTACTTCCGACGGAGCAGAAGCCTTAATAACGGATATCAAGCCTGAGTTCCGCTTAACCGTTGTTGCAGGCGAAGGCGCTAATATGGTCACGGCTTCAGAATCAATCGGAGTTACTGGAGGATGGAAGGAATTGTGGAGATTTCACAACTGGCAAGAGGTTGTAGAGAAAGCGGTTACAAGAGCTCAAAGGCTATTAAAGGCTGATTTCCCTAAAGGTGAAAAAACAAAGGTAATATTGAATCCAGAGCTTGTAGGGTTAATAGCCCATGAAGCAATAGGACATACAGTTGAAGCTGATTTTGTTCTTTCAGGTGCGGTTACAAAAGGGAAAATTGGGAAAAAGGTTGCAAGCGAATTGGTAACGCTGGCAGACACGGGTCCATCTCGATACGAGCCAGGAGCAGCAGGCACTCTAATTGTCGACGATGAAGGAGTCATTACCGAAAATACGGTCATTATCGAGAATGGTATACTTAAATCTTTTCTTCATAATCGCGAAAGCGCTGCAAGTTTCGGCGTCAATCCTACAGGCAACGCAAGAGCTTTTGAATACTCCGATGAACCTATCATCAGGATGAGAAACACTTACATTGAACCTGGAAAAATAAGTTTGGAAGAACTCTTGGATTCTTCCGAAAAAGTGCTTCTGCTCGAAGGAGCTGGCAGTGGGCAAGCGGATGCAAATGCAGAGTTTATGTTTGGAGTTCAGGAAGCGACGCTCATTGAAAAGGGCAAGAAGACCAAAACATTCAGAGGGGTTACGGTATCAGGAAATGCTTTTGAAGTTCTCCAATCCGTTGATGCGATATCTAAGGAATTTCGTTGGGCGCTCGGCTCAGGCTATTGCGGAAAGTTCCAGTCGGCTAAAGTCGACGCCGGAGGAGCATATGTCCGCTGCGAAGCAATAATTGGAGGCCGTCATGGATAATTTACAGGGTATTGTAGAGAATCTAACAAAATGTGCCATAAAAAAAGGTGCAGATCAGGCAGAAGCATTCGCCCAGCGCGTTGAATCCCGAGAGGTCTGGATTGAGAGCAATAAGTTCAAAACAGTAAAATCGGCGCCATCCCAAGGAATCGGCCTGAGGATAATCAGAAAAAATGCACTCGGATTTGCCTCCATTAGCAGTCTCGAGGATAGGTTCTTCGATGAACTCTGCGAAGAAGCCCTTGCTATAGCTAAAGCTAATCTTAATGACAAACATTTGATCATCCCTGAGGCTTCAGTTTTATCGTATCTCAAAGATCTTTATGATCCTAAACTTGCGGCTCTTCAGCTTAAGGAAGTGATAAGCAAGGCTAAATTGCTGCTTGAAACCGCTCGCGGATACGATAAGCGAGTTACGGTTGATTCAGGAGGAGTATTCGTTAATGTGGGCGAAAAGGCTGTCTCAAATTCGAATGGACTAAAAGCATATGAAGCAGAAACCAGCATCAGCACATTGATCATGGGTATGGCTAGAGACAAGGATGAGGTTTCCTCCTTCAGCATGGAATTTGACGGAGCACTAGACTTATCAAAAATAAAAATCGAACAAACTGCCAAGAAATTTGCTGAAAATGTAATTCGATCACTTGGCGCAAGGCCCGTAAAATCCTTTAAAGGAACGGTGTTGTTTTCACCGAATGCCGTTGCAGAAACCTTGCTCTTCCCTGTCATATTCGGAATAAACTCCCAGAATGTGCAAAAAGGGATGAGTCGCCTATCTGGAAAACTTGGAAGTCAGATAGCCTCCAAAATCCTTAGCATTGAAGATAACGGCATACTTGAAGGAGGACTCTCTTCATCAACTTTTGACAGAGAAGGTCAACCGCATCAGAAAACCGTTATTGCTGAAGATGGAATCCTGCAGACATACCTTTACAACAGCTATACAGCCAAAAAGGACAACAAAAGATCAACAGGTCACGCAAGCGGCAGTTACAGGTCCTTACCCGGGATTGGCACAACCAATCTTGTAATACGAGAAGGTAGCGGTACAAAAAAAGATCTTATAAAGGAAATTAAAGAAGGAATCCTTGTGACTCGGTTTTCCGGAAATTCAAATCCAATCAACGGTGATTTTTCTGGAACAGTGAAGGGAGGGTTTTATATTAAAAACGGAAAACTCGATCACCCAATCACTAACACCATGATTGCTGGCAATGTTTTCGAGGCTATTTTGAATATTACATCCGTTTCAAAGGAAACTCAAAAGGTATTCTCGAATATACTTCCCTACATCACTGTCGAAGGAATTTCTATAACGTCATCATAAGATCTTTGAACAAATTGACATATAAAAAAAGCCTGGAATTTCTGTCATCTCTTATTGATTATGAAAGATGGCACCATCACAATTACGAATTCAAACTGGAAAACTACCGATACTTTCTTAATAAAATTGACAACCCTCAGTTGAAAGTCAAAAAAACCGTACTTATAGCCGGTACGAAAGGAAAGGGATCCACTGCAACAATGCTTGCCAAGCTTCTTCAATCTCAAGGAGAAACGGTAGGATTATATACCTCTCCCCATCTCTGCGATTACAGGGAAAGAATACGAATAAATGGCTCACCAATTAAACAAAATGATTTTGCTTCTATCATGGATTTTCTTCAACCATTTATAATAAAAGAAAAGCAAAGAATTACTTTTTTTGAGACGTTAACCACCATTGCATTTCTTTTTTTTCAAATGCAAAAAACGACAGTAAATGTATTTGAGATAGGATTAGGCGGGAGACTGGATGCGACCAATGTCACGGAACCAGAGTTATCAATTATTACACGAATAGGTTACGATCACACACATTTGCTCGGTAAAACCCTCGGTAAAATTGCCGGGGAAAAATGCGGGGTTCTAAGAAGAAACAAGCAAGTCGTTATTTCTTATCAGCGTAACGCAGCACTAAAAGCAATTGAAAAAAAAATTAAAGAAACAGGTGCGATAGGTGTTTATTACGGTAAGGATTATGACGCAACCCTACTTGAAGAAACTATCACGGGATTAAAGATTCACTACAACGGCATTAATAATGATTTAGATATTAGCGTTCCTATGCTCGGAATCCATCAAATCTATAATATCTCGACGGCTCTTGCAGCCGTTGAATTGCTTAAGCCCAATCTAAACATTAATAAAACGCAAAAATCTCTCGAAAAAATGGTAATGCCTGCACGAATCCAAATAATACAAAACAACCCCATCATAATCCTCGATATGTCTCATAATGCCGAATCCGCCGAATGTTTGCGGGATGTACTTGATAAGCATTTCTCGAATAAAAAAAGGAAGATATTATTAATAGGTATCACAAAGGAGAAAGCGAAGAATTCTATCCTTAAGGCTCTTTCTTCTTTCTTTTCTGAGATATACGTCACTCAGGCGGATTTGCCAAGAGCCGAATCCAGAGAGATTCTATACCGAATCTGCTGCAAATTCCACAACAAATGTTTTATGACACAATCAGTTGAAAGTGGAGTAAATCACATTGTTAATATAATGAATACCCATGACTTATTGGTAATTACCGGTTCAGTTTACGTAGCCGGAGAGGCAGTTAAGGCTCTACAGACGAGAGAAAGGTCCAACATCTAAAGCAGACACCTTTCCTTCAAGAAAAGCATTAATTCCGACAATAGATCCTTTCATAATCATATTATGTATTTTAGCCCCGGAATTAACAATGGAATCAGAAATAATGCTGTTTTGAATTTCAACAGTATCACCAATTGAAACATAGGGTCCTATGATAGAGTTCTCTATGATGACGCTGGATGAGATCCAACAAGGTGGTTTAATTGTTGACCCCTTAGAAGGAATCGCTCTGGAATTCAGTTTTAATAATTCTCTATTCGCTTCCAGCAATGAACTTGATGTTCCACAATCGAACCATTCATCAACTATAACAGACCTAAGCCTCTCCCCGTTCTCTATAAGCAATGTCAATGCATCCGTTAACTGGAATTCGCCTCTTGTCTTATGATCCCTCTTGATAATATCTTCCAATGCACTATTCAGCCTTTTAGCGGACGGCAAATAGTAAACCCCGGCGATAGCCAAATTACCCAATGGTTTTTCCGGCTTCTCGACAAGCCCTGTTATCCAATTTTTTTCATTTGTCTCTATGACTCCAAAACGCCTTGGTTCATCAACTTTTTTTGCCAAAAGAAACCCGGTCCCAACTTCGGTATCAAGAATAGCCTTTCGGTAATCGAATGGAATTATCGTATCTGAAAGTATTATCAATACTGGTTCGTCCTGCAAATCCTTTAATGCCTGTAAAACAGCGTGGCCTAACCCAAGAGGTTCTGCTTGTTCCCAGAAAGAACAATGTCTTTCCGGATACATCTCACGCATTTTTTTGGGCAATAAAGTTTCGGGTGCACATACGATTCTATACTCTGAGATCTCGAGCTTGTCGAGATATGAAAATATGTAACCAAGGATAGTGTCACCCGCCACAAAAAGAAGAGGTTTGGGCGTGTAAAGGGTATGAGGTCTTAGACGCGTACCCAAACCACCTGCGGGGATAACAACCTTCAAGAAAGCTCCTTCTTGAGTCTTTCAATTGAATTAATTCGAAATGGATCAACACCACGGACTGAGGCCAGAAAAAAGCTCAGCAAGTCGACTTTAACTAGTAGCGAAATAAAGCGTTCCAGTCTGGTTCCACCTTCTGCATCAATGCTAAATACAGGCAGTGATTCCGGAATTATTCTTCTTAAGACAATCTCCCTGCGAACTATATTCCTGTGATTGGCAAAACCTACACCGGGGTTAATAACAACTATAGCAAGATTTCTGATATCTCCTTCATACCCAACTATTTCATTATGATTCATCTCCGGATAAACGCTCGAATGAGCTATCATCTTTGCATTTTCGTTTAGCTGACATGATAGTCTATATCCTATCGCCGAAAAGCTTGCATCAAGCGTGTGAATTATAGGTAAAGTGTTTTTGAGGCCTTCCGCAAACGACCTCATTTCTGCTTCCCAGTGTTCAGTCCGCGAATTAATCAGGTCTATTGAAGCTTCTAATTCCGATTGTGCAGCATCATAAAGATTCCAATGATAACTTAATCTGAGAAGAGGAGCGAAAAGGTATCCAATAGAGGCTCTTGGAGGATTTCCTGGAGGTACTCTTACTATAGGATGTTCTTGTTTTATTGCATTATCTTCAAGTGTTCCGCCTGAGGTTATTGCTAAAATATCTAATCCTCTCCTGCGCATTGAATCCCATGCAGATAATGTTTCTTCTGTGTTGCCTGAATAACTGATTGCAATCCCGAAGTGATCTTCTTTAATCCATAAAGGCAAGGTATAGTCTTTCAGAACTTCTATCGAAACACTTGAATCGTAATAAAGGAGACCGCGAAGCAAATCCCCTGCAATCCCGGAGCCGCCCACACCGCATATTACAATCCTAGTAAGATTTTTTTTATCAATTCTTTCTATCGTGTCTTTTGAAGATAACCACCCGTAATTTAGCTGAGATGGTATTGAACGAATCAAGTTGAGCAATAGTTCTTCCTTTCAAGGAATAATGCCGAGAGTTCCGGAAATTTACGACTTAGTTCCCTTCTAAGGTAGCGAATAACTTCAATAGGAGTAGAGTATTCCAAAGCTTTAGAAGAAATCTTTCTCAAATCCTCAATGCTCACGTTGCGTATTATATTGCGGACAACAGGCACTGCACAAGGAGTCATCGACAATTCATCGACACCCAGACCTAGAAGTAATCCGACACCCAAAGGTTCGGCGGCCATTTCTCCGCAAACACCTACCCAGATATGTGCTTTGTGGGCAGCCCCTATTACCCGTCTGATTAGCTGAAGTATTGCAGGATGATAATGAGAAAAAAGCCTGGATATTTTTTCATTACCCCGGTCTACAGCTAAAGTATACTGAGTAAGGTCATTGGTTCCTATACTAAAGAAATCGACATACTCAGCAAATTTATCGGCCATCAGAGCAGCAGATGGTATTTCGATCATTATACCGACTTCTATTTCAGAATTAAATGACTCCTTCTTGGATGCTAATTCATTCTGGGCTCTTTTTATGAGTAATTTTGCCCGTTTTATTTCGGAAATATCAGAAACCATCGGAAACATAATCTTTATATTTCCATGCGCAGAAGCCCGCAAAATTGCTCTTATCTGGTCCAGAAAAATATCCTCATTGTCAAAGCAGAATCGTATGGCCCGCCAGCCTAGAAATGGATTGGCTTCGCTGTATGATTGAAAAATCTTGTCCCCACCGATATCAAGAGTACGAATAATAAGAGGTTGCGGCTTCAATTGCGTTGCGGCTTCTCTATAAATTTGATACTGCTCATCCTCGGTGGGAATTCTTCTTTTTGTAAGAAAAATATACTCCGTTCTGAACAGCCCGACACCCTCTGCTCCGTATCGTTTTAACGAATATATCTCGCTTGTGAATTCAATATTAGCTGAAACATCAATCTTCCTTTCATCACGGCTAAGAGTAGCTTGAGTTGAGGAACTAACAAATAGATCCTTCTCTTTTTCATAATCCTTTAATTCATTCCTGTAACTCGAAAGTTTATGGTCGGTGGGCCAGAAAACCACTTGTCCTCTTTGGCCGTCGATTACAACCAAACCGTCGCCGTTTCCTGCATTGTCTATTAATCGTTCCACGCCTAAGAGAGAAGGAATCTCAAGAGCTTTGGTTATTATTGCTATGTGAGAGGTTCTGCCGCCTATCTCGGTCGCCAAGCCCCGAACTAGTTTAGGATCGAGGAGAACTACCTCCGAAGGCGGAATACTATGCGCAAGAACAACCGCACCTTCTGGAACGTCAATAATCGATAACGATGGAAGAGAAAGAAGATTCCTTAAGACTCTGTTTGTTACATCCTCGATATCAGCCATTCTTTCTTTGAATAGCCCGGCTTTTGAGGATATGAGCGGTTTTGCAATGTCTTCAACAGCCTTATTGAAAGCATATTCGGAACTGTAGGCTTGATCTATATAAGTTAGACTTTTTTCAAAGATAGCAGGATCGGATAATATTTGAATTTGCACTTCAAGGAAATTAGCGAACTCGGGTCCAAGGGAATTGCGTATTCTGATCTGAAGATCGCCTAGTTCCTTAGTTGTTGATAATAAGGTTTTCTCAAGACGTTCTTTCTCCTCTTGTACTTTTTTTTCAGGAATACGTATTCTTCTTAATTCGGGAGGAAGAGAAGTAAAGATAAACGGTTTTCCAATTCCTATCCCTCCCGATACAGCTATGCCGCGAAGGATTATCAAGCCTCCTCCTCTGCAAAAATAGTGCTCAAAGCCTGAAATGCTTTTTCTTCATCAGGTCCATCTATTTCAAGGATAATAGTGCTTCCTTCTTCTGCGGCAAGGGTTAAAAGAGAAAGTATACTTTTACCATTTACTCTAATGCCATTTTTAGAAACCCAGATTTCGCTATCAAAGGTTTCTGCAGCCTTCACGAATTGAGCCGCTGGACGCGCATGAAGCCCTATTTTGTTTCTGATAATAACTTCCTTTTTTATCATATCATGAAACCTACAACTATGACTGCAGCGAGATTGAAGAATAAACCAAGGATGAATGGAATCTTTAGAATTGAAAAAAATAGGGATACAGCAAAAAGAGGAAGGAAAATAAACCATTCAACTCGAGCGAACAAGAAATGTTCATTGTTAAGTATAAAAAGCATTAAGGAAACTAGAAAGCCTAGAATGACTCCTGCAACAATCAAAACAATTTTCTTTATCTTTGACAGCGAGGTCAACAAAGGAACCAACGCTTCTTTGCCTTTCTCCAATCCCCTTTTAAATCCAACCAGTCTTTCTCCCTGAGCGAATGCATTGAAACCCAGGAAGAATACTAACATACCTATGAGAGGTTGTCCGAAAAGTACAAATCCCATCGAGATTAACAAAGCAGCAGGCCTTAAAAGTCTCCAATACAAATCATCTCCTTGTGCAGCAAGGCTTGTTTCTAGGAGAGATGATATCTCTTCCATCTTTTCCCCCGAGTTTTCTTTTAGCAAAACCCCGGCAAGAAAAGAGGCCAGATATGGATGGGTATTCAAAGTATTCCTGGGAATTGACACTATCCTACCTTTATTCCTAATTGATAATGCGAGCGTCATTCCAATACGTTGTTCATTATGGAAATTCCACCCATTCTGAATAAACAGCTGAAACATATAGTTCACAAGAATTTTATACAAAACCATACTACTGCCCATGATGCAAAACCCGCAAGGGCGGGAATAGCTGCCTTCTTAAGACCAATCAGGGTTAATGCTCCTGCAAGTCCTATGCTAAAAGTGGAAACTAACAATCTTTCAAACGGAATAAAAGGTATATAAGCAATCAAAGGTACTGACAGCAAACTTACAACAAATGATGCGACTGCAATAATAACGCCCCTTAAAAATGCAACATCCAATGCCGCAGCATGAACAAAAGCAACTTCCCAAAGACTTGTTGCGCGTTCAATTCTCAAGGATATATAACCGTTTATCTTTCGTTGTACCAAGTCTAACCATCCGCCCAGTATGCTCATTATTGAGGCTAAAACAATTGCCGCAAATGCGGCTTTTTCAAAAGGAACCTTGCCGATCAATATTAAAGTAAAAAAAACAACCGCTCCTGCGATTCCTGAAGCCTGACCGTCCAGCGGGACTTTTCTGCCTATAGGAAGCTCAACAATCCATAAAGGCTGCAGAAGCAAACCTAACAAAACCCCTTTGGAAAAATCACCGGCTGCAAAACCCAGTATTGAAGCAGATAGAAGGGGCTGGGAAATCCCGAACTCTCCAACCGAATACTTATCAAGTAATATGATTCCTGAAATCAAACACATGATAATCAATAATAATTGCGGCGTCATGTTACCCTTTTTTGCATTATCATACTAATTACATCAACTTCTTTAGAACCAGGTAAATCCTTTGCAACAATCTTGATTCCTTCTTTTGCCAAATCAAGTATAGCTCTCATCTCGGTAGAGTCAAGATATAAATAGGGAAGAAACATTTCTCTGCCACTCTTGGCATGGATACCGCCAAGTACAAGCATAGAGATGCTGAAGCCTGACTTTACAAGATATACGGCGTCTTCAATTGATTCTATAACAACCATAATTTTTTTATCTGGGCTTTTTGTCTTCAACACGTTTATAAAATTCTTCTTCGTAAGAATTTCAATGTCAATATCATCCGCTAGCGCGCTAGCGGCGCTTAAGAGAGTTTTTTTTAACCATGCATCTTCATCAATTCTGTCGGATATAAGAATGATTTCTTCAATACATAAAGGTATAGCCCACCCTACAACAACCTGCCCGTGTATTAAGCGATCATCTACTCTAATTATAAGATTATTTTTCAAGAACCCGCCGTGGGTATCTCTACAAATGCAGGCGAAACAATATTTCCTGCAGCATCCTTTCCCCAGATACGGGCTCTCAATGGAAGGGCAGGCAACCTATCCGCTGCAAACACGCTTATTGAAGCCTCAAGGGTTTCAGAGGCTTTAAGAGGAGGGAGTGTAATTTCCTCAAAAGATAAGTACTGCTCGAGACCGGTATCCCGCATTACAACATTGAGATATATCGAATCTGAATCACGCAATCCTTTGTTGGAAACCAAAAATAGAAGTCTCCCCTGTTCGCCAGGATCAAGAATGCCATTGGCGTTACCGTTCAAGGCGTCTTCAAAAATAACACTCGAAATCTCAAGACGAGGCAAAACCTTTTCGGATGAAACTGGACCAGACGTGCCAACGAAACCGGAAATGTTGAGATAAACTCTTAATCCAGCATCTTTAGGTATTAAAGTCCCTATAGTTGCTTCTACTCCAAGCATTCTTATTGGAGACCATCTGCCTGCAATTTCAATCGAAATATAGGGTGCTTTTGCTTCCCAATCGGGAGAAAGAATGAAAGACAAGGGACTTACACCGTTATATCTCTGCCCCCAGGGAGAACCCCTTATTTTCAAATAAAGCAATCTGTCAAAAAAAGCTTCTTCTTTCCAAAAAGCTATTTTCTGATAGATATTCATTGTAACCTGAAGAGGAAGAAGGGATCCAATGAATTGGCCTCCGTCAACAAATCCGTAAGATTCAACAACAGATGTTCCTATACCAAAATGAGAAATACCTAAACTGAAATCCACAAGATTCAACCGGTTAGATACGGGTACTCCAATCCCAAAACGGGCGCCTATATCGCCCCATTCTTTTACTTGAGTATCACCCCAAAAAGCCGCACAAAGCAGCAAAAAAATATTAAGCAAAACTATTCTACTCTATTTCGTTAATCCAGCGGTTGAATCCTTCAAGAGCTTCTTTGCGATACATATACAAGGTGTAATTCTTTTTTCCCAAGGTCAACGTTCCCTTTCCGCCAGGAAGTCCTGTGAAAACGGTAAGAACTAACTTGATTGTACCTAGTTGCTCCCCAGAAACGATTTGTCCTAGTTCGGTAACCTTGCTTGAAAATACTTTGGCTTCCAGATAGTTGCTGCTCAATTCAATGACTTCAAGAGGATACGTATTGTATCCCAACCTGATTGCCGATGGTTTTACTAAGACTTTTTGACTTACCGGAACCGAACCCATTGAGGTTTCAGCCGCCTCAAGCTCTTGAACTCTCGAATATATCTTTAAGACAAAAGTCTCCGGGTTGACTTTAGCAGTATCAACGGGCGGGCTTTCGTAGGCAAAACCCAAACCTATTAACTCTAAGGTGTATACGCCTTCTTCACTAGAAACCGTTCCATAAGGTAAATCGGCTGCTTGTATTACTCCTATTACCCCTAAGAAGACAACCCAAACCACGACACGCTTCATGATAAGCCTCCTAAGACATTCTAAATCTACAACGCAATTATGTCAACGCGGCGATTCATATCCTGGCCAACTCTCGTACGATTATTGCCACGAGGTCTGGATTCTCCGAATCCAACAACACTGATTCGATCGGAAGATATGCCGTTTCCTACAAGAAAGGATTTAACAGATTCAGCGCGTTTTACCGATACGTAATAATTTGATTCCGAATCGCCTACGCTGTCAGTATTTCCCTGAAGTTCAATCTTAACATACGGATTTGTTTTAAGGATATCGACAACCTGCTGCAGCATAGCATAGTTTTTTGGAGAAACAAACACTTCACCTCTGCCGAAATATACAACTGGAAAAACAAGTGGTTTTGGTTGAGGTCCTTCAGCAGATTTCTCAAGCCTGAAATCTACCACAAGTTCATCTGCTTCCTTAAGAAGCATACTCTTATGTGATTTTTTGTAGGCATTTGCTTCTACATTGACCTTATAGGTTCCGGCAGGCACTATTGCTCTATAATAACCAGATACAGGATCACTCTTAAAGGATGAAATAATTGTATCTGCGCTAATATTGACAAACGAAAGTACCGCTGAAATCGGATCTCCATCAACTGCATCGGATACTACGCCTACAACTGTTGCTCCTGCTGAATATTTGGAAAGCTCTAGCATTACCGTTCCGCCTTCGAGCTCAATTAATTCCGAGGCGGTCTTTGTTGCTAAATAATCTGGATGCTCTGCAAGCAATGTGTACTCTCCAGACGGTCTGGATATCGTAAACCGGCCATCGGGACCTGTAGTATAAGGTTCTATATCAGAAGATCCTTCAATTGATATTTTTGCCCCTTCAATAGGCTTCTGAGTTTCTTTATCCACAACAAGTCCGGATATCAGTCCTTCTTTAGATGGCATCAGATCAAAACCCAGTCCAAAGCCGGCTAGCGCATGCCAGCGGAAAGGCGTCTGCATAGGCTCAAGCTCAGCACCAAGATTGATATTGAACTTTACGACTCTTCCGCCAAAACCGAAGCGCAATCCAGGAGTTACTCTTAAATAATTTGCGAAATTTGCGAAATCATTAGATGGAATCCTTGCAGTACCGTCAACTATTATTCCTGCGAACTTGAAAGGCCAAATCTCAAGTCCGGCTCCTCCAAGAACATTGCTAGTGGTTGTAGGTCCTGTTATGTATTCATATCCGCCATTTAGATGAATGCCAAACCAGGCGGCATTAAATGTAAACAATCCAAGGCCGCCAAAACCGTAACTTTGTGCAGGCGTTCCCAAGCCGTGCATGTACGCGAAACCGTCTATGCCCGGCGCGATATATAAGTTGTTGTTTTCATTGAAATATATAGGTATTCCGCCTTTGACCGAAAGCCCGAGATCGTTGTAAAAATCAGAAACTGCCGAACTGTAATTTCCTATGGTTGCATATCGACCGTGCCCCCACAGACCAAACTCAAGGTAATGCCAGGGCGTAAAAGAAAGTCCAAAGTATGGCAGCACTTCTGTAAGTTGCGCAGTTACCGTATCATTGCCAATCACCGTATCCTGGATATTTATCATCGTTCCAAGGGCGTTCAAGTCGATGGTAAGCATACCCATATCTTCACAGCTGCCTGAGTAAACGTTGTAAGTTCCGCGATTACCGAGATTTGTGTTGTAAGCAAAAGCGGCGGTCAAAACCAAAAGTGCTGAAATTAAGACTTTCCTCATGTAAAGCCTCCTTTAAAAGATTTCCACATTCAAAAAGCAGAAATACATTTCTGCGTGTAATATTTTACAATAGAACTAAGGATTTGTCAAGTCCCTTTAGACCTGAACTTAACTAACAAAAAATGAGCTCGTCAAGGCGCTGTAAATGCATGCTCGTCTTACTGGCTGTAAGATATTCCTTGCTTAAACTTATGATGAGTATGTTTTTACAACCTCTCGAATCCGCTATAAAGTTATCCACAATCCACAATTCAAGGAATAAGGCAGGCATAAGTGCAGTGATTCATTAATCCTGACTCGGTTTGTGGCACGCTTTCCGCTCGCCGTAGCACGCTTGAGGTCAGGTTTTATGGACAAATACTCCCCAAAAGCTGGTCAAAAGATGGTCAGAAGATGGTCAAATGATGGTCAATTTCGAGGGTGTTGGGTGCTCAGGTATTGTTTTAAGACCCGATCCACTGAGTGAAAGCCGACCCTATTTCTTTGTAGAGATTAAGCAGGTCGGTTTACCTTGTGCTCTTGAGCTTTTCCTTAGTCTTGGGTTCGGACAGGCCTTGTGGGAACTCAGGAGGATAATAAATAGCAATAGCCATATCTGCGCTTAATTGCTCTATTCTTTTCTTAGCATCGGCTTCGGCATCTTGCTTGGAGTAGGAACCCTCAAGAACAACGGCAAGACCTTGATAGGAAACAAGGACATCCTGTCTTCCCTTTTTCCCTATTAGTTCGGCTCTTGAGATAATGCCTGTTTGGTGAAGTAACTCTGACAGGTAAACGTTTAGAATACTCTCATAAACAAACTTCTACTTCAGTATCACGAACTTGACGCGCTCGGAGCGCGCGGCAAAGCGCACGACCGCTATGTAGAGCCCGGCTGAAAGGTTCTGCACCCCGAGCTCCGCCTGTTTTACGCCCTGTATGGTTCGGAACCCGGACGAGGGAATCTCCGCAACCCTCTCCCCTGCCAGGGTGTAGATGACAACGCTTTGCGCGTCGTCGAGCGGCGTAAAGCGCACGGGCAGTCCAAGCGACGCATAGCAAGGATTAGGGTATACGGATATTTTTTCAGACGTTGTGTCGGTGTATTTGGGCATGGTGAAGAGTGACACCCCTCCCCCTGCAGTGCCTATTGCAACACGTCCGGTGCGGTCCGCCGAGAGCGTCGTGTAGTCGAATCCCGGCATGATGGAGCTGTTGGATGTCGTGAAAATCTGCCACAGCCCTGCGGAGGTGTCGTATGCAGCGCCTGCCGGATCGTGCACCAGCAAGCCTTTGTGCTTCATGAGGAAGTACAGTCTGCCCCAGGGATCCCGGTCCACGTCGACAATATCGTTCTCCATCATCGAAAGGTTGTTCTGGTTGTAGCGGGTTGTTGAGTTCTGGGTCCAGTGGAACACTCCCTCATTGGTTGCGCCCCAGCATCCGCCCCGGCCGTCCAGAGCTATGCCCGTAACCTTGGAGTTCGTAAGAAGACGCTCGCTGAACTCGCCGTGCTCGAGGTCGGAGACGAAGTCCTGCGGCTTGTATGAGATAAGTCCTGCGCTTGTCGCGGCCCAGAGCGTGCTGGAGTCGAACTTAAGGTCCCAGACATAGTCGTAGGGCCAGTCCAGGACCGCAATCTCTTCGAGGTCATCTGATAGGACGCGCAGCTGGTTCGAGTAGAATATGGAGACCCAGATCCTGTCCAGAGGGTCAACCGCCAGCCATGAAACCCTGTTCGACACGGGCGAAGCGCCCCATGAGTGCTCCTCCCATGCGCCCGCGACCGGATCGAATCTTGTAACGCCTCTGCCGCCCCACCATCCTCCGAAAACAACTCTTCCCTTTGAATCAACGGCAGTGATCTTGGTGGATGCGTCGAAATCTACGGTATCATTCTCCGTATAAGCCCTGTAAATGAAGTTCTCCCAATGCCCATCGTGATATCGTGTGACGCCTCGTTCATTATAAGCAAACCAGTGCGCGGTCCAGAGGTTCTGATTATCATCAAGAAGCGCGTGGAATATGTAGTTCGAATTAAGCCCAGGATTGTCTACAACCTTGACGCGATTCTTCTTCACGTCCCAGACAACCAGGCCGTCTCCTGCGAACTCACCTGATGCTCCCGCCCATACTCTTCCCGAAGCGTCCGTCCTTACGCAGGAAATCGTCCTCATCCAGTGAGGGGCTGTGCCCGCAGATGCGTTTATCCAAAACCCGATAGTATCAAGCGTATCGAGAGATTCTACGTATCTGAACAGACTCTTGTAAGTCCCTGAAATTCCGAGCGTGGAAACGTAAAAAGTGTCTCCTGCCTCTGCGATAGAAGTGAACTGGGGCAGGGGGTCCTGAAAGGCATAAACAGTCTTGAAGAAGCCGGAATCCGCATCGTATCTGGCAAACCCTTTCGAACACAGCGCAACCATGGATTCTTCGATGCATACGTCTGCAACGTCGGAGGATGGAAGCCCTTTTGAAATCGCATACCACTGAGTTGAGTCTCCATTAAGATAGTAGCGCAACAAACCTATGGATGTCGCCATCCATAAATCCCCCATGAACCATGCGGCCTTTCGAATCGAATACTCTTGAGAGTTCTCAGGAGTAAAAAAGAATACATCGTCATCTTCAAAGCTGCCGGGTGTATTCATCGTTCGTATGATATAGATCCCTGTCTTTGTCACCACTGCAAGCGTATCTCCGGACAAGGCAAGAGAGAAAACAGTATCAGAAATACCCTGGTAGCGCCTGGCCGCGCCCGAAGAAGGCACGATAAGGGCCAGCCCAAGATCGGTTCCGGCCCAGAGTTCACCCGTTTGAGTAATGGCAATAGCCCTCGATGTGTTGTGAGGCAAACCGTCCGTGTTTCTGAACGAGAGCGTAAATGAAGAGTCCTCCAGCGAAAAGAAATGGACTCCGCCGTTAGTCGCGCACCATGCGCCTTCGTCCGAGGGCGCGATGTCGTAAATCCTGTTGGAGTTCAAAAGACTTGTCCATTCTCCGGCCTTTATGCTTGAGAAAAAAAGGATTGCTGTAAAAAAAGCTGTCATCTGTCCCCCTTATATTTGTTTATTTTAATTCATCCAACGCTTCCTGCGCCCGCATCCCGAAGGGGTCGTTGATGCCGCGCGAAGCGATGATGGCCTCGAAAATAACCCTTGCATCCTCAAGACGCTCGAGCTGAACGTAGCCCGAACCGGCCTGGAACCAGCTCTCGAGTCCCCACTGATCCTGCGGGAATTCATCGTGACATTTAAGGAACAGGGAGACCGCCTTCTCGGTATGCTCAGGGTCTGCAAAAGCGGCGTACGAACGGGCAGTCCAGTAAAGGAGCCTTGCTCTGTCCTTCGTGACGAGCGGAGTGGCCTTCTCGAAGTACGTGACCGCCTGCGAAAACTTGTACGCATTGTATGCCGTTATGCCTAGTTCGGTGTAAAGATCGCCGCGCTCCTCGGGAGAGCTGGATTCGTTCACAAGGGTTTCAAAATACTCGAAGGCTTTGTTGTATTCCTCCTTGTTCCTTGCAATAACGGCAAGATTGCGAAGAGCTGAGGAACGAAGATCAGGGTCCGCGAGAGCGTCGGAATAATGCAGGGCGGCGCTGTCAAGCTCCTGGATCATGTAGAAGAGCGTTCCCAGCTTGAAGTGAACGGCGGGTACAAGCTGGCTGCGCGGAAAGGCTTCGAGGAACGCCTTGAAATTCTCGAGGGCTTCCTCCTGCCTGCCGGCTTTTGCCGCAGTCAATCCTTTATAGTAGATGTAGTTCTCGTTGCGCATGAGCGAACGAACGTTCGAAAGGGACGAAAGTACCTTGTCCGCTTCGTCAACACTTCCCGCGTTGAGAAGATAGCCAACCTTTTCAAGAAGCAGTGCGGACTGGTCTCCTGGACTCAGCAGATCGAGCCTCATCCACAACGAATCCGCTTCCTTCAGTTCGCCGGAGCGGTAGAGCGCCGTCACGAGTTTGGATAGAACGAGCGTATCCGTAGGGTTGGCCGCATAGAGTTTTCGCAAGGTTGCGACGGCGTTTGAGTCCTCGCCGCCGGCAAGCTGGTGCTGAGCGACCAGGAAGTCGGCCTTTGATACAAGACTCGAATCCCTGCCTTCACTGACCAGACGTTCAAGCAGATGCCTTCCGAGTCTGTTGTGATCAACGAGGCTTAATCCGACTCCGGACCAGTAAAGATATGGGTCCTTGAGCGCAGCGGGCCTCTGATGCATCAAGCTTTTGACATCGTCGACCTTTGCAAGCTGGCTCTCGACTTTCGCGACCTTAATCCAGAACGAGATTTCGTCCTGGTACTCCGAATCCTCGAGAGCGCGTGCAAACTCATCCAGTTCGTTGTACTGCCTCAGCTTGAATATGAGTCCGAGCGCTTTGTGCCAGATATCCCGCGGTATCACGCCGAGCTCGACTGCCATGTTTCTGTAAAGCGAAAGCGCCTCAAGATTGCGTCCTCGAGACTCCTCTATCTCGGCCAGATTCTTTAATGCAAGATAATAGACAGTATCGTGGGGAGATATTGAAAGTATAAGGTTGAACTTCGCCGACGCGTCGCTTGTATCAGCCTCAAGCAGCGCCAGCTCCGCTAGCTCGTACAGCACGGGAAGATTGTAGGAGCTCTTCGGTTTTGTCAGATAAAGATTCTCCCACTCGCTTCGGGCCGCAACAGTATCGCCAAGAGAAAGCTGGACACCGCCCAGAAGGAAACGGATTTCATCCGAGTAGCGGCCTTCGGGAAAGTGGTCGAGATAGTTGAGCGCCCTCTCCATCTTCTTCAGGGGATCCCTTAGTTCTATGAGGAAGAGACGGTACAGAGCGTCCTCGACGAGAGCGTCCTCAGGAAACTGCCAGTATAGATTCTCGTATCTCTCCCTTGCCTTGTCAAGCAATCTAACCTTGCCATCCTTCAGGTAAAGGCGCTCATAGGACAAGGCGGAGTAGTAAAACGCCTGAGGAGTCGCAACGGTATCAAGGAAGGAGATTGCGCCCTCGTAATCCTTCGCATCCTCGAAAAGAATCTTGCCCTTCTCCGAAGAGGTCGTTGCCCTTACCAGTTTTTTTAAGGCGGCATCGGCGTCTTTGAATTCAAAGTATTTAATGATGTCAGCTTCCCTCTGAACCTCGGAGCGGTTTACCGAATAAGGCGCCCTTTTAAGGAAATCGCTATAATAATCGAGCGCTTCCTTGGGAAGTCCTCGCGAGTTTGCAAACCTTGCCCTTCTTAAGATGTCCTCTACCCTTTCGAATTTCGACAGAGAAAGAAGTCTATCGTACGTCTGGAAATCTTTCTTTTCGCTGAGTGCATCCAGCACTTTTTCGAATTCATCCCATGTCTTGAAGCTGGCGTCTGTCAAAGCCCGTGCATCGTATTCGAGTCCCGATAGTATTCTTGCCTTCGCCTCGAGGGCGCGATCGGATTGAGTGAAGGAAAGCTTCTTTCGAGCATCGTCGTAAGCCTTAAGGGCTTTTGGCGTATTGCCCAGAAGCGAATAGGAAGAAGCAAGGGGAAGCAGGGCATCGTAATAATGCTGTTTTGAAGCCGATTCAAAGTACTCGACCGCATCCTCGTAGAGAGAGAAACTCTCGAAAAGTTTACCCAAGGCGTATGCCTGCGCCGGGTTGATTGTCGACGGCTCGCCCATTGCAAGACCCGCCTCCATTGAAGAAAGGCTGTCTGCCCTTGCAAGGGTTGCATCTATCTGAAGCGAAGCAACAGTTGCCGCAACCTGCGGATAGGTTTTTTCAAGATCGGCAAGATACGGTCTCAGGAGATCTTGTCTTCCTGCGGCAAGAAGCATCTTTGCACCCATGAGCCGCAGATCAGGGTCGTCAATGGTCATATAGACATCGCGCGCGCGCTCGTACTCCTTTGCCTCCTCGAGTTTCATTGCGAGGCGAAGCTTCACGTCCTTCGCAGGTTCAAGACGCGGATATTTCATGAATAGTTCGTAGGATTTTGCGAGCTGCCCCAATTCAAGGGATGAGATTACGCATCTTTCAAGAGCGTAAGGGTCAGGGTCGGAAGATTCGGCAAGATGGCGCTCAAGGTAGCGCAGGGCCTTGTCGTATCTCGAAAGCGCGAATGCGGACTGTCCGGCGATAAGAAGCGCGCTGTCCTGTGCCTCGAAACCGGGTTCAAGCAGAAGCTGTTCCATCGCGTAGAGCGCGGGTCCGTAAAGCCCGTTGCGGTAAGCCTCAACCGCCTGATCGAAATCCTCCCTGGGAGTGGAGAAAAGAAAAACGAGAAGCACAGAAAACATCTTGACCCGCTACATGAGCATTCCGCCGTCCACCCTGATCACCTGACCGGTGATGTAGGAGGCGTCATCCGAACAAAGGAACTTGACGACCTTTGCAACGTCTTCCGGGGTGCCCGGCCGCTTCAGGGGAATCTGTTTGAGGAAGTATTCCTTGACCTCATCGGGCAGGACTTCCGTCATTGGCGTCTGGATATACCCTGGCGCCACGCAGTTTACCGTTATGTTTCTCGAGCCCAGCTCGCGTGCAAGAGTCATTGAAAAGCCAATTAGGCCCGCCTTGGATGCCGAGTAGTTTGCCTGGCCTACGTTTCCCATCTGCCCGACTACCGAACTCATATTGATTATACGGCCCCAGCGCTCCTTCATCATCGACTTGACGAAAGCCTTTGATACATTGAATGCGCCAGTGAGATTGACCTTAAGCACCGTTTCCCAGGTATTTGAGTCCATGCGGATGAACAGCGTGTCGCGCGTTATCCCGGCGTTGTTTATTACTATGCTGACAGTGCCCTGCTCCTGCTCTATTCGCAAGGCAAGCTCATTCATCGCATCGAGAGATGTAACGTCGGCTTTGTAAAAAAAAGCCTCTCCTCCAGCGTCTTCGACGAGTTTCTTTGTTTCTTTGAGTCCTTCCTCGTTAACATCCAGAAGAATCTCGCGGTAAGTGCCTGCCAGTTCCAACGCTATTGACCTGCCTATTCCTGCTGCCGCACCTGTTATCAATGCCCTTTTGGTTTCATTCACAATTTCCTCCAAACTGTATCATCGAACAAGAGTCAGCGTACTCTTGCTCCGCTCTTTGACCAATCCGTTTTCGTACGTTTCGATTATATAGAAATAAAGTCCGGAAGCCACCGGTTTCTTGCCGTCGTTCCTGCCGTCCCAGTAAGCGACTCGACCGTAGACGCTTATCTCAGCGGGCTTCTCATCGAGAACCCTGACCCGCTCGCCCGCGAGATTGTAGATGTAGACCTTGAAATCGGGGTACTGACCCTGGGTCTTTTCTTCGTCCGTAGGTTCGTAGACGATGGTTACTTTCTCCCTTTCATGCGCGTTGAAGGGATTAGGATAAGAGTAGGTTCTGCCGAGAAGAAGAGCCGCTATCTCTAATCTGGCCGTCATTATGCTGTCGGCTTCTGATATGAGGGATACGGAAGCGCCCGAAGGCACGCCGTCATAAAATCTGCTGGATGGCACCGAGGAGTTCGAGAAACCGAAGCTGTCGGACTTCCACAGATCGGATGCCGAACCCTGGCCCGAGGTGAAGAGGAATTGAGGGCTGCCGTCGGCCTGCATAATTCCTACCAGAGGATTCGAAAGATTGTTGTTGTTCTCCTGGGATTCATCGACATGGAGTACAAGAAGCCCGTCTCCGGGCAATCCCTTGTCGAATCCCTTGCGCCTTCGGTTTTCGGCAAGAAAATATTCTCCTATGCCGGCTTTCTCGAAAGACCACTCGGCGCCGGATGGGTTCGCAAATATCCTCCATGCCGAGGCGGATGAATTCGATTCGGCGAACTCCGCCGCATCAACCTCTTCAAGGGCTCCCCTCTCAAGCGACTGCGGTTCCACCCAGCCGAGGAGATACTTGCACCACGCAGAGGGATGAACAGGAGATGAACCAGCAGGCGTTCCGCCCCACGAACCAGATGCCATGAGGCAGAAGATGCCGAGACCTGCAGAGCCTGAGGATGGACCATCGGTGATGTAGAGGTCGGGCAAGCCGAATCCGTGGCCCCACTCGTGGCAGAATACGCCAATGCTCGATATCGTTCCATCGACGGACTCGCTTGAGCGCTCGGGGTTGATGGTGTAGACGTCTATCTTTATCTTCTGGCCCGGGTGATTGGGATCGGCATCGTTCGTCTCATAGACGCCAGGGCCTCCGTAGGACGCCCAGCCTGAGAGAGAGAACTCGTGGGACCAGATATCGCCGGTGATTCCGGTCTCCTCTGCTCCGTAGCCAACGTGTATGACGGTGAAGATATCTACATACCCGTCGCCGTCGTTGTCGTACAGCGAGTAGTCGACCGATGCATCGGACGCCTGACAGGCCTCAAGAACGAGCGCGCCTGCCGAACGCGCATAGTTGTTGCCTATGCCGTAGTTGTCGTCGGCATAGTAGGATGCAGTGTATTTTGCAGGATACGGCCCGACTACTTGGCCTCGCAGATCAACTTTTCCGTAGGAAACCTCTTCGTAATAGTCGTGCGCGGACCCGCTGGTCCAAGGTCCGTCGAAGAGCATAGCCTGAAAATCAGAGGCATCATACTCAGCCCCGACGTCTGAATACGACATGAACACTACAGGGAAACGCCTAGTTCCGGATACTGTCTGGATCTGTATGTTTCCAGTTGTTGTCCGAGCGAATCCCCTGGATTGATTCAGTCCCAGTTCTCCGTATCTTTGCCAGGCATTAGCTGATAACGTTACCCCCGCCTTGGGAGGCATTGACCACAGCAACGCAAGTGTCGCACACAGTGCGGCATTCATAACGTCACTTCTTAGTCTCCTCCTTCTCCTTCATCGAGCATCGGCCTTCAAAAAAGACGTTGTCCTGAATCACGAGCCCTTTGCATGTGACGTCGCCAGTCAGATTCGCCCCTGAATGCATCTCAACCTTGCCGTGCGAATAGACGTTACCCTCTATTCTTCCGCCGACAAAGGCATCCTTGCAGCGAACGTCGCCTTTAACCCGGGCGCTTGAACCGGCCGTGAAGGTATCGGAGACGGTTATGTTGCCTTCGAACTCTCCGTCTATACGGAGACTGCCCTTAGTTTTAACGTTGCCTGTAATTATTGTCTCTTTTCCAATTATCGTATCAAGCTTGGCGTCTTTGCCAGTGCTATTCATTGTATACTCCTCCTTTATATTCGCGTTTGAGGATGAAAAGGTTAGAGGGGTCTATAGGGGTTCCTTTGTGGCGCACTTCGAAGTGAAGATGAGGTCCGCTCGAGCGGCCTGTGTTGCCCACAAAGCCCACTATTGTATTCATTTTTACTTTTTCTCCCTTTTTCACCGTAACAGACTGCAGGTGTCCGTAGAAAGTTTCGTAATAAGGCCCGTGTCGTATCTTAAGAAAATTGCCGTATGTGGAATCGACACCTACATCGCTTACAACACCCTCAGCCGTAGCAAAAACAGGCTTCCCCTCAGACGTTGCAAAATCTATTCCGGGGTGCGATTGAGAAAAGCCACGAGAAACCTGGAAACCTACCGTGGGTAGTACCTGAGGATAAAAACCTTCTACGTCTTTCTCTATAAGATTCGTGTCAGGAGGCAAGGTGTCCAGGCTGTCCAGCTTCGGGATAATAGGCCTGTACTGAAAAACAAGTTCTGTTGAATCCACAGGTCCGGGAGCTTTGGCAAGTCCGAGCATTATCCTGAGCTGGTCGAGTTTCTTCTCGCTCGTCGCAAGTTCCTTTTTAAGAACGGGCAAGTTGACCAAACCCTCTTCAAGTTCGGAGTTTCTCCTTCGCAAGTAATGGACCTCAGCTACTTGTCCGTATATTTGAAGGGAATAAATAAGCATGAAGATGACGCCCGCTACGAAAACTCCAATGCCTGATAGTATTGCCAGAACCGCGTTCCTCGAATAGGTTTTGCCGAAGTATTTGTTTGTGTAGTTGGGTGTGATATTGAAGGATATCCTCTTCGGGATACTAAGCGGTTTATCGTAACGCTTCGGGGTCCGCTCTACGGGTTTTGTTGTAGCTTCACCGTTTGGTGGTTTATCCAGCTTCAGCTCCTGCTGTTTTTTATTCGATTTCTGCTCTTTTGGCTTCATTTCACAAGCCTCCATACGAGCTTAAGCAATGCATCGTAATCGGTTTTCCTTACCTTCTCGACCCCCTGAGCGTAGCGCTCTAATGGTATTCCTAATACGGCACATTCTAAACCCGCCCTTGCGAGAATGTCCGATGCCGATGAATGCTCTAAATTTATTGTATTCCTAACGACGACTTTCTCCTTCGCGGCAAGATCGCTTACATACTCCCTCGTGTTTGACGAGGGAATACTCCGCTGGGTTCTCACCGGCAACAACACGCTTCCCTCGCTGTTTTGGGATGGCGAAGGCATCGCTTCAAGAACGAACGTATTCGAGACGCTCATACCCGCCATTGACGATGTAAGTCCCATATATCCAAGATGCTTCCCTGTGTAAAAAAGAAAGGCAACAGGCTTTTTGATTTCACCCGATTTTGATGCGAGTTCGAGCAGAATAGCCGAGGCGAGCCTGTCGGAAAGGGCGCTTGCATATATTGAATTATCTGTTTCGAAAAACTCGGGCGCCCGAACAAGAAACGTGCCTGCAGAAATATCGCCAGCGAAAAGTGGTTCGGCGCGCTGCTCCTTCCCGTCGCACGAAGGCGACACCAAATAGCGGTTTCCCTTTTCATCGAGGGCCCAGCCGCCTTCCTGAACCGGACCGGATGGAAGCGTTTTCAGATGCATTACGCCCTCAGCGTCCTTGTGTTCAACCACCCACGAACGCTGGTCGGTGTTAGTGACAAAAAGCTCATAAGGCTCTTTCCCGCGGAAGCCCTTAAGATTTCCGAGATTGTCTATTGATACTTCAAAACCGGCATCGCTTAGTTCTTTCTTCAAATACTCGACAAACAAAGCCTCCCTGCCCGTAGGTCCAAAAAGGAAGCAGACTTTCTTTAGCAATTCAACGTTCAATGTAACGCCTCTTTAAATCATGTGTCACTTTTTTAACTAGCTTTATTGCATTAATTATATCATCAGTGGATGAAATTGCAACAGGCGAATGTATGTATCTAGAAGGTACTGCCACAACGGCCGCATCAAGAGATTTAACCCTTACCGCAGCGCCTGCATCAGTACCGCCGACAAGAGGTCTTTTATACTGCCAAGGCAGGCCGCAAGCGTCCGCCGTATTCGTTATGAAATCCATAAGTCTTCTGCTCGCGACAACGCTTCCGTCCAGTATGGTAATGACAGGACCCTTGCCGATTCTCGGAAGCCGCGACGTGTCTTTATCGACCGGAACATCGCCTGCGCCAGTACCTTCAACGACGATTAGTATATCCGGCTTAACCCTTGCGGAGGCTATTCTTGCGCCTCGCAATCCCACCTCCTCCTGCACCGTCCAGATAAAGGTAACCGGTACATCATAGTCTTCGCGAATGAGTTCTGCGAGTATGTAGCAGCCGAGTCTGTCGTCAAAAGCTTTTCCCTTTATGATGCCGTCTCTTGCTTCGAAATTCGTATCGAAAGCGACCGGATCTCCTGGCGATACAAGGCTTTGGGCCTGCGCTTTTGATGATGCTCCTATATCCAACCTTAAATCTTTTATGCCTATAACTTTTTTTGAATCCATGGCATCCACGAGGAAAGGCGGTACGCTGCCGATGACGCCAGGTATCCGTTCCTTTCCGACGGTCACTCTCTTCGCAAGAAGGACCCTTGGGTCTATACCGCCCAGAGGAGTAAGCTTGATATATCCATCTTCGTCCACCCTGTCGACCATCAGCCCGACCTCATCCATGTGCGCTGCAAAGGCGAGATGAGGTCCGCGATTTCCCTTCCCCTTAGTCATATAGAGATTGCCGAGCCAGTCAGTTTCGACTTCATCGGCATAGCTTGAGACTTTGTCGTGGATGAGCGTCCTGACTTCATCTTCAAGTCCGGGAAGCCCGTTCGTGTCCGTCAGTTCTTTAAGGAATTCTCTGTCTAAAGACTCCATATCTCCTTATCCGCAAACACTCTTGAAAGAAGAAGCGAGGCATTCTCGACATCCTTCATGTCCATCACCTCGACGGGCGTATGCATGTAGCGGACTGGTATTGAAATAAGCGCCGCAGGCAAACCTTCGGCTATAAGGGTAATGACGTCCGATTCTGTGCCTGTAGAGCGTCCGAGAGGTTCCAGACCATAGGGCACGGATAGCGTCTCAGCCTTATTTTTTATTGCCTCAAGATGCGGCTTTGACAAGACAGGACCAACGCCCAGCGTCGGGCCTGCACCCAAGGGAAATGAATAATCGCTCGATCCGTGAGAAATTCCGTATGTAACATCGGCGACAACGGCAAAAGAAGGATGAGCGGAGGACATGCTTCTTGCAGCGGATGAAGCCCCTAACATCGAGACCTCCTCCTGTGCGGATGCGACGAATAGAATCTTGCCGGGAAGCTTGCGCGCGTTGAGTTCCTTGGTAAGAAGCAAAGAAAGAAATACACCCGCCTTGTTATCCAGGCCGGCTGAGGTCACGAGAGAACCTTGAAGCGCCTTCGGTTTGGAATTCCAGACACACGGGTCTCCGGTTCCGACAATCCCTCTTAGCTCCTCAGCCTTCATACCGACGTCTATGTAAAGCTTGTCTGCAGGAATTGTCTGTCTGCGCTCTTCTTCGGTGACGAAGTGCGGCGGGCTCATACCTACAACGCCCCTTAGAGCTTTTTTCCCAAGCACGGTTAGCTCCTGTGAAACCACTATCCTAGGATCGATGCCGGGCATCTTGACGTATATGTAGCCTTCATCATCTACATGTTCGACGATCAAGGACACCTGGTCAAGATGCGCGAAAAAAAGCGCCGTTCTCTCACCCTGGCCTATCTCCCAGCTCAGGCCTGAAGTACCAAGGTCAAAAGAACGGACGCTAATCGAATCAAGATACTCTTCAAGAAATCTCTTGGCCATTCCTTCGTGACCGGATGGAGATGGGATCTCAAGAAAACTGAAAAACAAATCCCGGTTCATCTGGTTTTGAACCACTCTATCAGTCTTGACAGTTCCGATTCGTCAGAGAAGAGAAGTTCTAGACGACCGCCCTTTCCGGAACGTAGGAGTCTTACCTTTACACCAAGCTTTTCTCCAAGGAATTCTTCAGTGGACGCCCTTATTCCGTCATGCTGCTTGCGCCGCTCTGGCATCGTTACCCTGTTTGACGACTGCGCTATCTTCTCGACAGACCTCACGGTAAGTCCTTCGCTCACTATTCTGTCGCATACCTTTTCGATAAGCGATACGGACGTGATGGAAAGCATCGCCCTTGCATGTCCCTCCGATATCTTGCCCTCTTCAATGAACAATCTGGCTTTTCGCGGAAGCGACAGCAACCTCATGGTGTTCGCAACAGTGGAGCGGTCCTTTGCGACAATCCTTGCTATCTCCTCCTGGGTCATGGCGAACTCCTCGCTTAACTGCTTGTATGCAAGCGCAGACTCAATAGGATTAAGGTTCTCCCTCTGAAGGTTCTCAACCAAAGCAAGCGCCAGCATCTGCTTCTCGGTAACTTCCTTGATGACGACCGGAACGTCAGTAAGACCTGCGAGCTGGGACGCCTTAAGCCTGCGCGAGCCAGCTACAAGCTGATAGCCTGAGCCGTGTTTTCGAACGACTATCGGCTGCAGCACCCCGTGCTCCCTTATTGAAGCTGCAAGTTCGGCGACCTCCTGGCCCGTCACCTTTCTCGGCTGGTACGGGTTATCGGCAATGAGCTTTACAGGAAGCGTGAGCGGCGGTTCCTTTGAGTCCTTCTGGACGGTTGCAGGGATCAGCGCTTCGATTCCCTTTCCTAGCGCTTTTCTAGCCACGCGATATCACCTCGCTCGCAAGCTCGAGATAAGCCTGGGCGCCTCTTGAGTTGATGTCGTAGTGAAGGATGGTCTGGCCGAAGCTCGGAGCCTCGGCAAGGCGAACGTTACGCGGAATCATAGTTACGAAAACCTTTCCCGAGAAATACTTTCTTACCTCCTCTGCGACCTGGTCTGCAAGATTCGTGCGGGGGTCGTACATAGTCAGAAGCACACCGAAAATCTCGAGACCGGGATTTAGGGACTGCCTGACGCGGTTGAGGGTATCAGTAAGCTTGCTGATTCCCTCAAGAGAATAGTACTCGCACTGAACCGGAATAAGCACGCCCTCGGCAGCAACAAGCGCATTGAGGGTAAGGATGCCGAGCGAAGGCGGAGCATCCATAATGACGTAATCGTAGGAATCAAGCCCTTCTATCGCTCGTTTAAGTCTTGCTTCCCTTGCCTCTGAGTCGATCAGCTCTATCTCAAGGCCTGCAAGATCGAGCGACGCCGGTATAATGTCAAGGTACTTTACAGAAGTACCCTGTACGGCTTCGCGGGTACGCTCCGGGTCCATGAATATCTCGTATGTAGAAAGCTTCGGCTCGCGGTTGTCTATCCCCAGACCGGATGTGGCGTTTGCCTGGGCATCCACATCGATGAGAAGAACCCGTTTTTCGGCAACCGCTAGCGCGGCCGAAAGGTTGATGGCGGTGGTGGTCTTGCCGACCCCGCCCTTTTGGTTGACTACGGCAATCCTTCTCATTCTTTATGTTATTGAATTATCACCGCTTGTCAACAAAACCGCGGGAGACATAAGTTCCGGAATCTTGTATAAGTCGTCTGCAGAGACTTCCTTCTGCTCACTGGTTGTCATGTTTCGCAAGATAAAGCGTCCTTTAGCTATCTCATCGTCGCCTATTATCAGTACATACCTTGCGTTTCTTGCGGAAGCGCGCTTAAGGAGTTTGGAAAGACCTGCCTCGCGGTATTCGAGCTGGACATGGATTCCTTTTTCGCGGAGCCTGAAGGCGAGTTCCAGGCCAAAGCTTGCTCCACGTTCACCTAAAGGAAGCAAAAGAAGCGGTATGGCGTAACCCGGGAATTCGAGAATCGATTCCCCCTTCGAAGCAAGGAGCGCGCGTTCGACACCGAAAGCGAAACCTATGCCAGGAGCCGGCTGCCCGCCCATCTCCTCCATGAGGTAGTCGTACCTGCCTCCGCCGCAGACGGTATCCTGGGCGCCGAGTGTTGTCGATTTGAATTCTATGACGGTACGGGAATAGTAGTCGAGTCCTCTGACCAGACGAGCGTTTTCGGTATACGGTATCGAAAAGGTGCCGAGACCTCTTTTGACGCCTGAAAAATGCGCCGAACACTCCTCGCACAGATATTGTGATTGCGACGGAGCGTCCTTCAGAATATTCTGACACCTTTGGAGTTTGCAGTCGAACACCCTTAAGGGATTGCGGGTCATCCTCAGCTTGCAGTCGTCGCAAAGGTCTTCTTTATGCTTTTCGAGAAAGGCCACAAGGGTTGACGTATAGCCGGGCCTGCACTCTCTGCATCCTATCGAGTTGAGTTCGAGGTAAAGCCCTGCGATTCCTATGTTCGAGAAAAGGTCGTATCCGAGTTTTATCAATTCGACGTCGACCCCAGACTCTGCCTCGCCCAGAATCTCGACGCCTATCTGCGTGTGTTCTCGGTAGCGGCCCTTTTGCGGTTTGTCCTGCCTGAACATGGGCATCATGTACCACAACCGTATGGGTAGTTTGAGATTGTTTTCCAGTACGGCGCGTATAACAGAGGGGGTTCCCTCGGGACGAAGTGCAAGTTCCCTCTGAGCCATATCCTTGAAGTGGTACATCTCCTTGGTGACGATATCGGAAGATTGACCAGTGGAACGTTCGTAAAGCTCGCAGGATTCGAATGTGGGCGTCAAAATTGGCAGGATTCCGGCCTTAAGGAAGTATCTTGAGACGAGTTCCTGGAGCTCCTGTCGCGCGAAACCCTCTCTCGGAAGGACGTCTCTGGTTCCTTTAACCCGCTGAAAGCGCACGTTTCTTTCTCCAGTAGCCAAGAAAATATCCGGTTATTATGCCTGCTTCGTTGAATGCTATATCCCAGAAGCCCACCTGCCTTCCAGGAGCAAGAAGTTGAAGAAACTCGTTTCCTGCTCCGAAGGCGAGAACGAGAATTGCTGCCCACCATCCGAATGACCTTGAGGTAAGGTATCCCAGATACGAAAATGCAAAAAAATGCAGTATCTTATCCATGGGGAATTTGTGAGCAGGCGTTATCCTTCCCGGTATGAGGGAAAGCGCGACCAGGAATAACACCCATACGATAAGATATACGTGATACCGCCGCATCCTAACCCCTTATTATCTCTTTAATCCTCATGAGGCGAGTGAGATTCCCTCGCTCCATCTCCGAAAGCTTCAGGTTAATGTAGGAGATCGTTTCCTTGATATTCGGGACCACTATGTATTCCAGGGCATTCACGCGCCGCCGGGTACGCTCAATCTCTTCGGCAACAAGTTCAAGTGTCTTCTCCTTCTCGGCCAATAGAACCATCTTTTCGAGAACGGCGAATATAGCTTCAAGCGAAAGGTCAAGCTCGGCAGACGTTTCGAGAAAACCGTAGCACCGCATTTTTCCTTCGAGCCTTGGCTTGAAGGTCGGCGCCTTTACGTTAAGGATTCTTTTCGTCCCTGATTCTATTTCGAGTTTCACAGACGGAAGCGACGTTGCGATATCGGCCGAGCGGGGATTACGCTGATTCTTGGCCAAAGCGTATCTGGCAAAGGCTTTCCTCAGTGCGTCCTCCACCTCCTTCCGGAGAGCCTGAATCTCGTCGACAAGAGAGTAGACATTGCGCATGAGCTCTTCGAGCTTGTCCTTGAGAAGTTTGTGGCCTCGCTCCGCGATAACGAGTCTCCGCCTCAGCTTCAGGAGCTCCATCCTTGTCGCGTTGACGTTCAATCTCACGAAAACCTCTCTTCCGCAGATTGAGCAATTCTCTTATAAAAGGTCTTCAACTCAGTCCTTCTTCGAATCCTTGCCGGCAAGGGCTGCATCGAAGTATTTCGCAAGATTCTCATCACGGACGCGCTTCATTTCAGATCTTGGAAGCGTGGTCAGGAGCTCCCAGCCCAGGTCGAGCGTATACTCTATTGTTCTGTTCTCATATTCCGACTGGGAGATGTAGCGGCGTTCGAAATCCTCCGCAAACTTCATGTAAAGCTTATCTATATCCGTGAGAGCGGCCTCTCCGAGAATGACCGCAAGTTCCTGAGCCTCTTTCCCTCTCGCGTAAGCCGCATATAGCTGATTGAAGGAATCGGCATGATCCTCACGAGTCTTGCCTTTGCCGATGCCCTTATCCTTCAAACGAGAGAGAGAAGGAAGAACGTCTACGGGAGGCGCGACGTTCTTGTTGTTGAGGACTCGGGAGAGGATTATCTGACCTTCGGTGATGTAGCCTGTGAGGTCGGGAATAGGATGGGTCTTATCGTCCTCAGGCATGGTAAGTATGGGTATGAGGGTTATGGAACCCTTAGAGCCTTTGATTCTTCCGGACCGCTCATAGATAGTCGCAAGATCAGTGTAGAGATAGCCGGGATAACCGCGCCTGCCGGGAATCTCCTTTCTTGCTGCCGAGATCTCGCGAAGCGCCTCGCAGTAGTTGGTCAAATCGGTCAAGATGACGAGAACGTGGTAATTCTTTGTAAAAGCCAGGTACTCGGCTGCGGTGAATGCCACGCGCGGTGTTGCGATTCGCTCGATTGCCGGGTCATCGGCAAGATTAAGAAAAAGGACGGTGCGTTCAAGAGCGCCAGTGCGTCGGAAATCCTCGATGAAAAACTCTGCCTCCTCGAAGGTAATGCCCATTGCTCCGAAGACGACTGCGAACTCCTCGCCCGTTCCAAGAACCCTGGACTGCCGGGCAATCTGCGCGGCCATGCGGTTGTGAGGAAGACCGGAACCTGAGAAGATGGGCAGCTTCTGACCGCGAACTAGCGTGTTGAGGCCGTCGATGGCGGAGATGCCTGTCTGGATGAACTCGTTAGGGTAGCTTCTTGAGAAAGGATTGATAGGAAGACCGTTTATGTCCCTGAACTCCTCGGGTATGATTGCGGGAGAGTGGTCGCGCGGCCTGCCAAGACCGTCGAATACCCTGCCTAAAAGCTCTTCGGAGACACCCAGGGTGATGCCCTTACCGAGAAAGCGCACGCGTGTTTGGCCTATTTCGATTCCGGACGAACCCTCGAATATCTGGATAAGAGCCTTATCCTGGTTGACCTCAAGCACTCTGCCCCTGCGGCGTTCGCCTGACGGAAGGTAAATCTCAACGAGTTCTTCGTATTTGACTCCCTCCACTCCCTCGACAAGAAGCAAAGGCCCTGCAACTGAGGAGATAGTCTGGTAATCGGTTATGCCTTTAAAGGCTCTAGTTACATCTGATGCATCACTGGTGTCGCTGGTGCTACGGGTGTTACGGGTATTACTGGTATTACGGGTGTTACGGGTCATGATACATCCTTTCTCAAAGCTGAAATATCTGTGGTGATTTCTTCTTCGATTTTCGTGATGCTTTCCCGTTCGGCTTCAGGCAGGTATCTGACTCGGGCTATCTTCTCCCTTACGGGCAGATTGATAAGGCCGTCAAGCCCGGCGCCCTGTTCGAGCGCCTTCTTCGATTCGCGGAAGTATCTGAGTACAAGGGAGAGCATGCGCGCCTGCTTATCAAGGCTTGCGTATGTGTCAATCTCGTGGAATGCGTTTTGATGCAGGAAATCCTCGCGGATAGAGCGCGCGGCTTCCATTATAAGGCGCTCGTTAGGCGAAAGGGCGTCAATGCCTATGAGACGGACTATCTCAGCGAGATCGGCCTCCTCCTGAAGAAGCCTCATGGCTTCCTTTGAATCCTCGAGGAACTTCGGACCGATGACCGATTTAAGGGATGAGGCTATTGAGTCAGAGTATAAGGAGTACGAACGAAGCCAGGAGATGGCAGGAAAATGGCGGGCGTAGGCAAGGTTCGCTTCAAGCGACCAGAACACCTTCACGACGCGAAGGGTCGCCTGCACTACAGGGTCGGAAAGGTCTCCTCCGGGTGGCGAAACTGCTCCTATTACGGAAAGCGCGCCACGCCTTGAATCCGAGCCAAGGCACTCGACAAGCCCGGCCCGCTCGTAAAACTCGGCGATACGGGCGGAGAGGTATGCAGGATAACCTTCCTCGCCCGGCATCTCCTCGAGCCTGCCGGATATCTCGCGCATTGCTTCTGCCCACCTTGAGGTCGAGTCTGCCATAAGGGCCACGGAGTAGCCCATATCGCGGAAATATTCTGCGATAGTTATTCCTGTGTAGACTGAGGCTTCGCGCGCAGCAACCGGCATGTTAGATGTGTTGGCTATGAGTACCGTCCGTTTCATAAGGGGTTCTCCGGACTTGGGGTCCTTGAGTTCAGGGAACTCGATGAGAACGTCGGTCATCTCGTTACCGCGCTCTCCGCAGCCCACGTACACGATGACCTCGGCATCAGCCCATTTAGCAAGCTGGTGCTGGATTACCGTTTTTCCAGAACCGAAAGGTCCTGGAACGCAGGCGGTTCCTCCCTTACCCAGAGGGAAAAAAGCATCAACCACGCGCTGTCCGGTCGAAAGTATCTCATGCGGAGCGTATTTGCGTTCATAAGGTCTGGGCTTGCGGACCGGCCAGCGTTCGAGCATTGTCACTTCAGCCTTTTTCCCGTCGGCATTCTTGATAACGGCAACGGTTTCTTCGATTGTAAAGCTGCCGGAGTTTATCTCCACTACCTCGCCTGAAACTCCGGGCGGAACCATTATCCTGTGCTCTACAAGGATGGTTTCTTTTACCGTACCGAGGATATCGCCGGGTTTTACGTTCTGGCCTTTTTTTGCAGAAGGATTAAACTGCCACCTGCGCTGTCTTGAAAGAGCAGGGACTTCCACACCGCGGGATATGAATGCTCCCGTTTTTTCACTGATGTCGGACAATGGACGCTGGATGCCGTCGTAAATGGCTTCCATGAGTCCTGGACCAAGCTCGACTGAAAGAGGTTCGAAGGTCGGATACACGGGTTCTCCCGGGCCTATCCCACCCGTATCTTCGTAAACCTGAATGGACGCTCTGTCGCCTGTAAGACCGATTATCTCTCCGACCAGACGTTTTTCCGAAACCTTAACCACATCGTACATCTTCGAGGTGCTCATACCCTCTGCGACAACTAGGGGTCCTGAAACCTTAACTATGCGACCGGTATCTTCTTTTCTCACTTTTGCTCCCAGTAGACATCTACTCCAATGGCCTTTTTGATTAATTCTCTCAAGCGTTCTAAAGCGTACCTTTCTCCTTCACCCAGCGAAGGAATAGGGATGTAGGTCGGGAAAACCCCGCCCTGCCGCTTTAGAAGAAATTCTCTTAAATGAGGATAAAACTCTTCGGCGTAAAATACTATCTTGTAGTCGCTCTGAGAAAGAGCTTTCGCTCTTTCAAGAGCATCCGATTTTCCTGCAACAATACCTTTAAGACCTACCGCTCTGAATGGCTCGAGCAGCTCCTTCGGTCCCAGAATACAGGCTTCGCTCGAAACCTTTTCAGTCAAACCATGCAATTGAATTCCTTACGGTTTCTTTTTCCAGTCCATACCGCAGTCCTGTGGCAACTCGCGCTATGTTCTTGCGCTCTTCACGCTTTATGAGCGCGTACCCGACAAGAGGTTCGTAACCGAATGTGAGTCTCCGCGTCGACAATAGCAACAAGAGTTCCGATTCCTTTATTTGCTTTTCAAGCAAAAGAAAACTCTCCGAAACCGCTTTTAATCCCTCTGAAAAGGATTTGTAACTGTCAATCTTTAAAACGGATGATGATATACCGTCCCTGCCCTGCTCCCACAATATTTTGAATCTTTCAATCTTTACTGCACCGTACGGCAGAAAGCCTTTTTCAAAAACATCCCATTCTCCTTCTGAGAATTTTAACCTGAGGAAGGTAAGGAGATTTGTCGAATCAACCTGGTGAACCAGAATCGCCCTCAAAAATGAATACCCTTTTGAAACCAGATACAGATGTTCTACGAGGGCATTATCGATTATGACGTCAATACTAAAAGCGTCCACGTTCCTGATGTTTGCGGCTACTGCTTCGCCTGCCGCGTCCTTCAACCAGAGAGGCGCACTTACAGATTCTCCTTCAAGCATCTTCTTGAACACCTCAATTGAGGGTGAACCTTTGGGAACGAAGAGACTATCGTCTATTTCAGCGCCGTACAATCTGCGAAGTGCTAACTTGAGATTGGAAGCAAGATTAGGCGCATTAAAGAAGTCGCGGATGTCTTCTTCCTCAAGATAGCGCAGAAAAAAAGCTTCTTCCTCTGCCTCCGCGCGGCCGAGCATTGTATCTACGTCGTCAGCTCTTGTCTCTGAATACGGCGTATCGGCTAGAGAAGAGATGATCTGATCCTCGCTGCGCGATTCGGAAAGCCGCTCAAACTGCTGTCGGGAAAGAATTCTGGCTTCGCGCGAACGCACACGGCCTACCGCAAATCCATACCGCGGGTCTTCAGAGGGGGTATACGCGATCATGTGGAAGGATTATATACAGGCGAAAAGTAGTGTCAACCCGAATTCTGAAAGGACAAATACATCGAATCAGCCACAAAACCGCTTCTCAAGGGAATAATTTAATGCTCCTGCGGTATTAATGGACAAAGGAGGATGAAATGGCACAAAAAACAGCCACCATCCGCGAACATGCAACCGAACGCATGCAGATGGGAGTGATAGGCTCACTGGGAATAGTTGTCACGCTCTTTCTGGTACTTGGAAATATGGGAATTAAACCGATGGAAATAAAAAGGGTAAGCTCGGATCCGGTTAAATGGAACGGAACATTGATGGATGAAACAAAATACACTCCTCCGCCCATTAACAGCAAGGTCGTCGAGGTGACAAAGGCAACATCCGACGATAAGGCAGATACAACCTTACCTGGGCAAACAAATTTCAACGATATTACATTAATAGGCAACGACCGTCTGAAGAGGACGTTCGACGATGTCAACATCCCTCCTGTAAACGCTGTAAAGCCTCAACTTGTAGGAAAAATGGACGTAAGGTATCCCGAAAGGATGCGCAGACTTGAAGCCGAAGGACTCGTTATCGTAGGTGCAGCGCTCGACGAAGAAGGACTGGTCTTTGATACAAGGATTTTAAAAGGTTCCGGTTTCGCTGAACTTGACAGTGCAGCCGTAGATGCTGTCCGCAAGGCCCGCTTTACCCCTGCGATGCAGGGCGACAAGGCTCTTGCAGTCAAGATCTCGGTACCTGTAAAATTCAAACTAACGGATTAGCACTAGGAGGCTATCATGAAGTTTTTCTTAGGAGTTATACTTGCAGTTCTGGGTTCAACTGCAGACGATGAAGCCGTAGTCAACGCAATACCCGGAAAGGTGAGCATTCTCAACTATACAGAGGCTGAAAACCTGAGAATCTATCCCCTATCCTACTCCGGCGACGCTAAAAGCTTTATGGTTCTCAAGGATGCCCTGGATAAAGGGCTCGTCGTTGTCAAGGAAAAGGACGAAGGCGAAGTCAATACAGTACTTGTGAAAAATAAGGGATCGAACTCCGTTTTCGCGATGGCAGGCGAAGTCATCCTCGGCGCTAAACAGGACCGAATGATAGAAAACGACCTTATCCTTCCACCGAACTCCGGATGGCTCGAAGTCGCAGTCTACTGCACCGAACACGGCCGCTGGTCAGGCTCAAGCAAGGAGTTTGCAGCCGCAGACATCAACGTCTCGCCTTCTGTACGAGCCAACGCACGGGCGAATAAAAATCAGTCAGAAGTCTGGGCTAAAGTAGCTGAGAATCAAGAGAAAGTAATGGGCGGCGCTTCTTCAACCGGCGCATTCAAGGATATTTACGATTCAAAATCCTACCAGGGCGACCGCGACAAGTACTGGAAAAAGCTCAAAGACCTTGCCGACAACAACTCAAACATGAAGGGCGTTATCGTATGCGTAGGCGATGAGGTTGTAGGGATCGACCTCTTCAGTTCCCATACGATGATGAAGAGCTATTGGCATAAGTTGCTGGATTCTTATATAGTTGAAGCAATGCAGGGCGATCAGCACGGCTCCGTCTCATGGCAGGAAGCAAAAGACCTTTTGAATGAATACACAAAGGCAGACCTCGACGACGAGTATACTCCGGGATCAGGTGACTTATACGAAGTCGAAGGCGGCGATTCGCAAGGTTCTGTGATTCTTTCAGGCGGCATTCTCGTGCATACCGACCTGTTTCCCGAGCAAACCTCTAAGCCCGTGATTGACGATTACAACCAACGATACAACGAGTAGAAGTTACTATCCGACAAGGGGTTATGGAGTCTGCCCCAACGGATAACCCAATGAGCACAAAGACTCCGCATGTAGCGAGCGATCGCCGCCACAATAAGTGGCGGCGATTTGCTTAAGTTATTCCTTTCCTTAAGTTATAGATTGACTTAAGCTGAGGGATTCAATTCCTACGACACGTAATAAGTGACGGCGATTTACTAAGTTATTTTTTATTTTTATTTCGATGGAACCAAGCGCATCTTTCTAAAAGGGTCCCCGCAAAGCTGCGGAGCAGGTTTGTGGGATAGAAAAAGATGGTCAAAAGATGATCAAAAGATGGACAATTCGGGAAATTTGCCTTCCAAAATGACCAAATAATAGGGACAAATTTAAAACCGCCACTCAGGGCGGTAGGTTTTCTCGGAGTATTTTTCGTGAAAAAAAGTAGGTCAGAAGTTGGTCAGAAGTGGGACAAAAGATGGTCAAAAGCTGGTCAAAAGATGGACAAATCAACCGCTAAGATGAAGTCAGATTTAATAGTTTGTTGTCAGGTTCAATGGAACGCCTCAGAGCAACATTCCAATGTCATTGCGAGGCTTCATCCAGAAGACGAAGCAATTGCCCAAATCATCTTGATCTTTACCCTCTCCTCAGGAAGATGATTCAACGTAGGGGCCGACTTTCAAGTCGACCCGCACCGCTCGGGCTAGATGTTTCCTTCCTCATTTCCATCATCTTGATCTTCATTTTCTTCTTCATATCCAATTTCTTGCTTTGCTTCTTCAACGGGAAGTTCTTCGACTTTTCTAAGTTTACCCTGTATCGTTTTCGTTTTTGTAGTGGCTCTTTTTATTGTACCACTTACAGTTTGCAATTGCTTTTGTGTGGTTTCTAAAAGCTGACCGAAGTTCCCAAACTCGGTCTTAACAGCACCTAGCAATTTCCATACTTCACTAGAACGTTTTTGGATTGTCAAAGTTCTAAACCCCATATGCAAACTATTGAGAAATGCAGCAAGCGTCGTTGGACCATTAATTGCAACCCTAAATTCACTTTGCAGACTCTCGGATAACCCTGGTATTCTTATAATCTCCGCAAATAGACTCTCTGTGGGTAAGAACATTATTCCAAAATCTGTAGTCTTTGGTGGATCTAAGTATTTATCTTTGATTGATCTAGCTTCTTTTTTGATTGTATCCGCTAGTTGTTTTCTAGCTATCTCAATCAGCGTGACATCTGCCTTTTCTTGGGCTTCAAGCAATTTGGAATAATCTGCCTGTGGAAATTTTGCATCTATAGGTAGAAAGACCTCTCCTCCATCCTCATCGCTTTTACCAGGCAACTTTATGGCGTATTCAACCCTCTCTTTTGACCCCTTCTTTATTTGCACATCTTTTTCGTATTGTTCAGGTGTTAATATTTCTTCAAGAAGATTGCCTAGTTGAATCTCCCCCCAAGTACCTCTAGCTTTCACATTGGTTAATACTTTCTTGAAATCGCCAACATCGGCCGCCAAAGTCTTCATCTCACCAAGCCCCTGCTGAACGGATTCAAGTTGCTTACTTACCTGATTGAACGATTCACCTAAACGTTTTTCAAGAGTTGTGTGTAGTTTTTCATCAACTGTTTGTCGCATTTGTTCAAGTTTTTTTTCATTGTCTTCCCGTAATTCCTTTAGCTTCTGATCCATAGTATCTCTCATGTAATCAAGTCTTTTCCCAGTTGATTCGGATAAGTCTTTTATTTGATTATTTACTTCTTCCCTAAGAACCTTAGCGTTTTCATTGGATTCTTTTCGATTGGTTGCAAACTCACCACGTACAGTACTTCCTAATTCGTTATTAAAACCTTTTAAGATTTCTGATATTTTTTCCTCACTTTTAGTGGGTTTTTTTAGAAGCACAAATACAAGTAGAACGATAACCACAATCAAAAGAGAAAGCAGAACATATTGCATAGAAACCTCCTGTTTGGTTTCTTTTTTTTGAATTCGGAATTACGAAATCTTACCCCTTTTCCCTTCCTTGTCAAGCCCATTCTTATCAGGAACTTAAGGCGTAAAAGAATCCGTCATCGCGAGGGAGTCGAAGGCGACCGTGGCGATCTCATAGCACTATCTCAAAAAACGCAAGAAAGAGCCATGTGTTTTAAGCATGTTGCCATGAGATTGCTTCGATTGCTCGAAGCAATCTCGCAAAGACAAGGGGCTTAAGCCCCTTGTCTGAAAAAAGGCTGAAGGCGATTGTTCCGCAAGCGTCGCCCTTCGGACTCACGGCCGCTAGAAGCATCCTCAGAATGACGTGGGAGTGTTGTTACGGGTCCCCCTCCCTGGTGGACAGCGTGCCCCTTGGGGTGCCTGCACCTCATAGGGTAGGGGGTTGGGGGCGGGGACATCCGGGGGGTCCCCAAACGAGAACGCAGTTATCGATTGGGGTGCTGGAACAGCAGAAGCCAGACCGCGAACGTCACGATTGCGACAGCGATAACGGATGGAACCAGCCACTTGTAGACCGAACCCCAGCTTGCCCGAAAGTACTCGCGGGATAAGGCAAGGCAGAGATGCGAGGGCGAAAGCATGACGCCGAAGAAGCCAAACGCATAGGCGAGCATGACGAGTCCGGGGTCATGACCGATGAAGGGCGCGAGCAGGGGGAACGTGGTTGCAACGTAAGCCTGGTTAAGCCCCACGAGGAGCCCGACGACGAAGGGCAGGAACATTATCATGGCGACGATGAGGGAGGAGGGGGCGCCGGAAAGCATAGGACCCAGACCGGCGAGGGCGGACGAGCGGTCGAGCATGTACTTGAAGAACATGACCGAAGCCATTAGCGATATAACGCGCCAGTCGAGCGCGGAAAGGATGAGCTTTCCTGAGCCTTTGAGAGGCACCTTGTAGAATATCCACGAAGAGACCAGAACGACGAGCATGACCGCGGAAACGGGAATCTTGATTATCGAACCCAGCGCCTGCGTGATAGCGATGAGGACGACGATGATCATGAGAGGAAACGCGCCGTAGAGCACGTCTTTTGTGGAGGAGCTGCCCTTGCCCGGCAGGCGTTCGGGACGAACATCTCTGCGCTTGACGAATGCGAAGAGGATAACGGCGCCTGCGGCTATAGCGAGCAGGGTGACGAACGACTGGTGGACGATAACGGAGCCGACTGTCAAGTTCTTGATGATGGCGAAGCCCACGATAAGGCCTGGGTACAGCGGCCAGAAGTACTCCCACACGTGCCTGAACCAGTAGTTGATGTAGACCGCAAGCCCTGGCTTTATTCCGTAGGGCTTTATCTGCTCCTCGGTCATTGGGGCCGTGAAGTATGCGCCGCCCGGCATTGGCAGGAGACCGACGAACATCGGAATCGTGACCACGCTCACGCGAGAGCCGCGCAGCAGGTAGTCGGCGCCTCCGGCGAAGCGGGAGAGGATTCCGCGCTCCTTCATCATCTTGCCGAGGATCTCGATGAAGCATACGATGAGGATGGTGTCAATGGTGTAGAAATCGATGACGCTATCGAGAAAGGTCCTCGCGATATCGAACGCAGGCATGGTGAAGAGTATGCCGGTTACTATTGCGCCGAGCAGGATGGGAACGAACGTCGGCAGCCTGAAAATCATGACCAGGATGATGACGCCGAAGATGATTCCGAGTTTTGCGAGGAGAGGTAAGTGCTCCATAACGCTCGATTATACGGGCTTTGGGAACGAGGTCAACTCGTGCGGCCCTGTTCTCGACAAAAAGGAATAAATTTCTACACAGGTTGTATTGCGAGTATACTATAAACTTGCGAGACAGCAAGGAGGGCGCGCCTGGAAGGCGCTTGGCGGAAGTTTTACTTCCGCAATTTTACTGCCGGTCTTTAAGGAGGCGCCTGGGCGGCGCCGTGTTGAACCCAATGCTGCGATGGGCGTCATGGGGTCCCTTGAAAATCACAGAGTGATTTTCAAGGCTGGTGTTTCCTGTCTCCGTAAAACAAACCTAAAGGAGATAACAATGTCAACCCTGAAAAAACTAATGGTTATCGTCGCAGTGATGCTTGTGAGCGCAAGCCTTTTCGCCGAAAGGATTGAAGGCTATGCCAGCCCTTGGGCCGTCAAAGGCATCTCACAAGTTTATGTTAACTACGGATATCTGGGTCACGACGACTACGGGGTTTATGGCAAAGATAGCTCAAGCAATAACCATGGATATCTTGGTTCAGACGACTACGGTGCTTATGGAAAACATTCTTCCTCGGGCAACTATGGATACCTGGGTTCATATTATTACGGGGCCTACGGATACGACAGCTCGTCAGGAAACTACGGGTACCTGGCACACAACCTTTACGGCGCATATGGAAGGAGCAGCGGCAATTACGGTTATCTAGGTTCATCTTCCAACGGCGCATACGGCAGCAGCTCTTCGGGCAACTACGGCATTCTTGGATCTTCCAGCTATGGAGCCTACGGAAGATACACCAACGGCAACTACGCATATCTCGGCGGTTCCACGAAAGCTTTGGGCTCATACGCGGCGACCGCGGCCTCTTACGCCGCCCACTTCTCTCATATCAGCGGCTCATATATGTATCTTGGAGCCAATTCGTACGGGGCGTTCTTCCATGGCCCGGGGTCGTCCTCGGCAACTATTTGCAACTCCTCGGATATAGGAATCGGAGCGTACGGTCCTGAAGATGCCGCATACTTTACGGGCGACGTTACCGTTTCGGGCGACCTTTACGTAACAGGCGACAAGGACAACGTGATCAAGCTCGACGACGGCACGTGGGTCACCATGTCGGCAACCGAGGCGCCCTATCCGGAGTACACGATATCGGGACGGACAAAGCTCTCCAACGGCACAGCGAGGATAGAGTTCGATGAGCCGTACCCAAAGGTGATTTCAAAGGAAATCCCGATAAAGGTAATCGTGACGCCCGAAGGTTCTTACAGCGGCATATACGTGAAGGACGTGTCGGTAAATGGTTTTACGGCTGTTTCCGATGTTGGCGACCGCAACGCGACCTTCAGCTGGATGGCTATTGCGCGAGTAAAGGGGAAGGAACAAAAGACCGACTACGGGGCGGTCACAGCGAAGATGCAGAAGCTTGAGGCCTCGCAGAGGCTGCTCGGGCTCCCGAATCGCAATACACCGATGGAACACGAGGAAGCTTTGGAGCCTCGGAAAATCCAGTCGCTGCCGGAGCTTCGTCTTTCAGCGCCTGAGCTGAGTGCGGGTAATTTGACCATCGAATACGAGCTACCCACTGCTTCAAGCGCAACCCTTTCCGTTTTTGACGAATCAGGCAGGCTGGTGCGGACGCTTGCGAGCAGTCAAATGAGTAAAGGCAATCACATCCTCTTCTGGGATCGCACGGACGACGCGGGCCGTGCGGTATCCGCAGGCGTCTACTACATGAGACTCGACGCCGGCGCCGACACAAAGACGGCGAAGGTGACTATCGTCAAGTAAATCATTTAAGGATAAAATGACGGGCGGCGAAAGCCGCCCTTACCTTTACCCAAAGCTGGTTCGCATCTTAGCGGGGACGCCGAATCGCAGGATTGTATTGCCACTTTCATCTGGACGATCCTTTTTGTCTCGAGAATAAAAACGGGGCCTTCAAGCGAGAACGACTTTATCGCTTGGGGTTAATTAAAGCGGCAGAAAAATCTGGCGCCTGCCTGTCTGCGGGTGCCGGCCCTCGACCGGCCGCACTCCCCAGTAACGTTCTATGATCTCTGGCTTAAGGAGCGCGTCGGGAGAATCGTCCTCGGCTAGCCGGCCGCGGGCGAAGATGAGCATCCGGTTCGAGCAGAGCGCGGCCTGGTTGAGGTCGTGCGCAACGAGAACGATGCAAATCCCCTCCTCGTTCAAGCTTCTGAGAAGCGCGAGCACATCGTGCTGGTGTGCAAGATCTAGATGATTGAGAGGTTCATCGAGAAGGATTACGGATGGCTCCTGCACGAGCGCTCGACAGATAACGGCGAGTTGGCGCTCTCCAGATGAGATATTGTTGATGGACTTTTCCGCGAGATGGAGAATACCAAGCCTCTCGAGCGCCGAGCGGGCTAGGGCGTAATCGGATGAGCGATAGCGCTCGAGCGCGCCAAGGTAAGGATGGCGTCCATGAAGCACGGTCTCGATAACGGTAAAATCAAGGCTGAAACGGCTCTCCTGCGCAACGTATGCAAGGCTTCTGGCAAGCTCGCGTCGGCTGATGGAATCGAGCTCGGTACTGTTAAATAGGATACCGCCGGACGATGGATGAAGAAGACGCGCGAGAAGCTTCACGAACGTGCTCTTTCCTGCCCCGTTCGGTCCAACAACGGATACGAATTCGCTCTTGCCGATGCTCGCCGAGAGGTTCTCGAAAAGAGGCCGTCTCGGATAGGAGAAGGAAAGCGCGCGAACATCAAACACTAAGCCTCCTTTTCATGATGAAGAGGAAGAACGGCACGCCTATAATCGTTGTGACAACCGAAAGTGGCAGATAAACGTTCGTAGCCATGGAAAAAAGCCTGAGCGCGAGATCGGAGGCGAGAAGCAAAGATGCTCCAACAAGGACGCTTGCCGGAAGAACCCGCAAGTGTCTGGGCCCGAAGAGGAAACGGACGATATGGGGAACAATAAGCCCCACGAAGCTCACGGCGCCTGCAAATGCGACAACGACACCAACGAGCAAGGCGGATATTATAAAGACCTCGGAAGTCAGTCTGCGCGTGTTGACTCCCAGCGTTTCCGCGGCTTCTACGTTGGATGAAAGGATATCGAGCGAGCGCCATCGACCGAGTATCCATGCGGCGCCTGCAACGGAAAGCGATGCCGAAACGATAAATGTCCAGAGTTCCTGCGGGGTAAAGATGATGTTGGTCGAACCCATAAGAAGATAGATGATCTGGGAAAGTTCGGAGCGTGAAAGCACCATGAGCACCATTACAAGGCTCGAACAGACGAAGCTCAGGGCAACCCCTGAGAGTATGAGGGATAGCCTGGTCGCCCTGCCGCGAACGCTGGCTATTGCGTACACGAGCGCAAGCGCGCCTATTGCTCCTGCGAACGCGAATAAAGGCCTGCCGAAAACGGACGTCCACCCGAAAAGAAGCGAAAGGGCGACACCGACTCCCGCACCTGAGGATGAGCCGATTATATAAGGGTCTACTAAAGGGTTTTCGAGAAGCCCCTGCAAGCTGGCGCCCACGAATGCAAGAATACCGCCCGCAAATACGGTCAAAATCACCCTCGGAAGCCGGAAAACCAGCAGCTCAAGGGAGAATCCGGCAGGTCCCAAAAAGCAAGAAAGGATTACAAGCGCGGCAAGAAGGATACCAAGAAGCAGCCAGCCCAGACTAGTGCGCATGAGTGACGATGGAATCTGTTTTTACGAGAGCACCGACAAAACGAGGACCCGGACGCATCATCTCGTCAAGCGGAAGAGAATCAAAAACCAGCCTTTCCCTTACAGCGGGGATGCCGGACCAGCCGATGCGCGAAAGCACGGATTCCCGACTCGCGCCGGGATAAAGAAGCAGTATGACCCTTGGCGAGCGTTTGATGACCTCCTCCTGGTCAATAGCAGGATACCCTTCACGTTCGGAAAATACGTTGCGAAGCCCTATTTTTTCGAGTCCATCGGTAATGTATGTCTTTCCGACGGTAATCAAGGGACTCGACGATATCTCAACGTAGACAGAAACGGTTTCCCTTTTTTCTATCGAGGCAAGCTCCCTGCGAAGACTGTCTGCAAGCCGCTTTCCCTTCTCGTGAACGCCGACAGTATCCGCTAGCGATTCAATCTGTTCAAGCATCTCCTTAATGCTGGAGGGATCCCTGAACACGGCTACCCTGTATCCCATTGTCTTCAGGGACACAGCAAGCTGAGACTGCGTCGGCGTCGTAACAAGAATTAAATCCGGCTTCAACGCCTCGAGCTTTTCAGGATCTGGAGAAAGAAAATCGCCGACAGTTGGCTTAGTTAATGCATCTTTAGGATAGTCGCAGAAGGTCGTAACACCCGCAAGCCTTGATTCCGCGCCCAATGCATACACTATCTCGGTAAGACTCGGTACAAGCGAAACAATCCTCTTTGGATGACCTTCGCTCTTCTGTCTGCCAGATGGAAAGCAGGAACTAAGGCTTAAAGCGAGGAGAAAGAGGAGTATTCCTTGAGTACTCTTTATAAACTTCGCCCCATTCAACGGCAAGCTTGCGCTCCTCGAATCTAATTTCAAGATACCACAAAGGAAGTCCCACAACAACGGTCAAAAGCATAGCCCAAGGCGAAAAGAAGACAATGGGCACGGCAAACATGATGAGAAGCATCCCGATATAGCGGGGATGTCTTGAAAGCTGCCATGGTCTTGTCCTGAGTACATCCTTGGGATTCTTTTTTGATTTTATGACGAAAAGAGACCAGAGCCGGACAGATATACCTGAGGCAAAGATGAGTAACCCAAGAACGCCGAACAAAGGATAAAGAAACCGGATCTCGGTCCCGCCGAAAGCGTCCCAGGGCGCGAGACCCTGAAGGGCATAGAAGTAAATTGCAAAACCGGCCTTTAGCCAGGGATTGAAGTTCGGTACAAGACTCGACTGGAAAAACAACGCTCCAAGGTAAAACTCGACGCCCAGCCACAAGAGCCATAAGGAAAAATATACTATCGGTATAGCCGCTTCCGAGCCCGCGACATCTCCAAAAAGATTCTTTACGAAGTTGAAAAGATACAAAACCACGAAAAGGGTCCAGAGCAGTCTTCCCCATCTCATCCCGCTCTTCTTTTCATCTTTTTTTGCAACTGCTATCTGCGTCAATCGTCCTCCTTTGCAAACATTTGCTTGGCTAACCATCCCGACACAAGACCTGTCGGTCTTGCTTGCACTCCCTCAAAAGCCATGTTGCCGACAAAAAGGGATGACGGTACGATTACTTCTTTCACGTTCAAACCCAAATCTTTTTTGTTTTCTCCCGCCGACGCGATATAGTCCTCGCTTGAAACCGCAAGAAAAATCTCCGGGGAGAAAATCCTTCGCATCTGGCCGAAGGTTATATCACCTGCCGGCAACGAATCTCTGACAAACCCGTCTCCCAGGTAGACTATAGCGCCCTCCTGGGATGCAGATTTCAAGATATTTTCAGCAAGCGTTCGAAGCGAATCCCTGCCTATGCCTTGAGCGCTGAAACCTATGATCTCGGAATCCATTGAATCGACTTTGGCGCTCCATAGCGAGTACGGATTAAGCGTCGACTGACCGGCTGGCCTTATAGGCTTCTCTTTGAGTCTGAATTCCCGAGCGCTTTGAATACTTAGGGTCAAGTCGCGGGACCTTCCTCCTCTGGAAATCGACTCGATTCCCGATGCGGCCTTGTTCAAGGAATCAGTGTTGAAGAAAAAAAAGTAGTCTGATTGAAGCGCGAGGAAAGATGCGGTAACGGGTAAAAGCGAGTCGGTATCTAAGAATTTCAAGCCCGCTGAACCCATTCCTTCGGGGAAAGCGGGCGCTGCAGCTGAAAAAGCAAGTCTGTAAGGACTCTGGGTTCTGATCATGTAGCGCGGAAGAGGATATCTCATCGAATCGTCGCAAAGATTGAGACTGACGATAAAGAAATCGGCCTCTGCTGATAGTTGCTTGAGCTTTTCTGCACCAAGATAAAGCCAAGTCGAAGGTGGAAGGAATATGTCAGCCCCCAGAGTATCACAGAGAAAGAGCTCCTTCTCGCCCTCCCACCATGCAAGATCGGCAAGAGTTGAAAAGGATGAATCATCAATTATAACAAGCGGTTTGTTGAATGATTTTATCGAGGAGTAGAGCGCGGAAAACTCGGCGTCCGAGCGAGGAAGTTCTGAGATGTACAGTATATCGAGCTCGCTCCTTGCTTTTTTAACGGATTGCGACGCGCATCCTGCCAAAAACAAAAAAATCGAGACGAGTGTAAGCCAACGCTTCATAAGGCATTATAAGACATGCTCCCCGATATGTCAACCGAAAAACAAATTGACTTCCCAAGTCGATACGCCCCCCCGCGACAAGGATTTATCTATCGGGTATAGCCAAAGTTTCGGTTATCACATCAAGTTTGCGGTCATGGGAAAGTCTATAAGTCGATAGCGACTTGATCGAGTGTCGATATCTAATACATGCAAGAGATTATGACGCCGGTTATACTTGACTCCTCCCCTGACCCGTGTAAGATAGCGCATGAAACTTCACAAAGGCGTAATACTTGCCGGAGGAATGGGAACAAGGCTCTCACCCCTGACCAACGTTACGAACAAGCATCTCCTGCCTGTTTACGATAAGCCGATGGTGCTTTATCCCTTAGAGAAACTGGTCGAGGCCGGAATCGAGGAAATCCTTCTCGTTACCGGCGGCGAGTTTGCGGGCGATTTTTTAAGGCTCCTCGGCAATGGCAAGAAGTTCGGCATCAAGGGGCTGCACTACACCTACCAGGACGGACACGGCGGAATCGCCGAGGCGCTTTCCCTGGCTGAGGATTTTTCAGAAGACGAGCCGGTTATCGTGATACTTGGGGACAACATCTTTTCAGCCCCCCTCCTCCCCTACATAAATAAGTATAATGCGACCGGCGCTGGAGCTATGATTCTTTTGAAGGAAGTCAAGGATGCATGCAGGTTCGGCGTGGCTTCTGTAGACGGAAAAAGAGTTTCAAAGATAGTCGAGAAGCCTAAGAATCCAGAATCAAACCTTGCCGTCACAGGCATCTACTTCTACGACAAAAGGGTATTCGAGATTGTCAAGGGACTTTCACCGTCTGCAAGAAACGAGCTTGAGATTACGGACGTGAACAACACGTACATCTCATGGGGCCAGATGCGTTGGGCAAAGCTTTCAGGTTGGTGGACGGACGCCGGCACCTTCGAATCGCTCTACCGTGCGACAGAACTCGCGAGAAAATCCCGAATCGCACGCCAGGGGTAAAGAGGTTAGGTTGACACTTGTCTTAATAGACGGGCACTCCATTGCATACCGCTCGTATTTCGCCCTAGTACGCAACCCCTTGAGGGATTCAAAGGGCCGCAACACATCTGCCATATACGGATTCCTTCAGGCAATGGACAAAATCGAGGAGCGCTACCCGACAGATTTCATTGTAATAACGTTTGACGCAGGCAGGGAGGTTTTCAGACATACCAAGTTCAGGGATTACAAGAAAGACAGGCCTGAAACTCCTGATGAGCTCATATGGCAGGTGCCTATGATAGCGGAGATTGCCAAGAATCAGGGCCTGCCGGTTTATGCAATGGAGGGTTATGAGGCCGATGACATTATGGCAACCATAACCGAGCGGTTCAAACAGAATTTCGAGAAGATAGTAATCGTTTCAGGCGACAAGGACTTGTCGCAGCTTGTTGAGGAGAATGTTGTAGTCTACGACTCTTACAAAGACGAGGAGTTCGATCCTGAAGGAGTTAAAAAGAAGATGGGTGTTGCGCCTGAAAAGGTTACTGACCTTCTAGCCCTGATGGGCGACGCCTCGGACGGTATACCGGGCGTACCGGGCATTGGACCGAAACGGGCCCTCGCGCTCATCGAAAAGTACGGCGATCTTAGAACCGCCCTTGCTCAAGACGCCAAGCTCGCCGAACACAAGGAGATTGCCGAGCTTTCGTACGAACTCGTTCAGCTTCACAAAGAAGTTCCTCTGAAGATAGGCAAGGACGATTTGAAGCGTCTTGAACCCGACGACTCAAGACTCCAGGAGCTTTACTCCGAGCTCGGCTTCACTTCAAGGCTGTCCCGCATGAAGGTCAAAGATTCCAAACGCGCAACGCAGGAGATAGTCAAGACCGGCTTCAAACCAAAGAGGGGCGATCCTATATCCTTCCTGTTCGAGGAGAAATCCGGCCAGAAGGATATGTTCGATCAGAGTGAAGGCGAATGGGTCAGGATTCTTGCATCCGATGGATTCAGCGTGGCGGAGATAGACGAGAAACAAACCCGAGAGCTGCTTGCAGACAAGACGTACCCCAAGATACTATGGGATGCAAAGCCGCTCATAAAAAAAGGATTCGACGTTCAGGGCAAACTCTGGGACCTGCATTTGATGGCGTTCGTCGAAAACTCCGACCTTTCCTTGAGAACGCTTGAGAGGCTTCTTGTCCAGACCGCGGGAAGACCGTTATCCTCTCCGCAGGACGCCTTGAGTCTCATGCACGAAGCTGGCGAGCGCTACGAGCTTGAGCTTAAGAACGTTGGAGCCTTGAAGGTTTACAATGAGATGGAGGTTCCCCTGATACCGGTTCTCGCACGGATGGAGGAGCGCGGTGTAAGAATCGATACTGGATACTTCGAGAATTTGACTGACCAGTGGGGAGCCGAACTTGAAAAACTGGAGGAAGAGATCTACAAGCTTGCCGGACGCAGATTCACCATAGCCTCCCCCAAGCAGCTCGCTGAAGTGCTATTCAAGGAACTCGGCCTTCGGCCTCGAAGACGCACTAAAACCGGCTACTCGACTTCGGCCGACGTTCTTGAGGAGATGGTTGACGCGCATCCGGCCATCCGCAAAGTGCTTGACTGGAGGGAGTTCTCGAAGCTTTTATCGACATATCTGAAGCCGCTGGTTACGCTGGCGGACAAGGATTCAAGGATTCATACGACATTCGATCAGACGGGCGCCTCGACAGGCAGACTTTCAACATATAATCCAAACCTTCAGAACATCCCTATCCGCGGCGAGCGCGGACCCGATGTGCGCAAAGGCTTTGCCGCTGCCCCAGGCTACAAGCTCATCTCGGCCGATTACTCCCAGATAGAGCTCAGGGTTCTTGCCCATATAGCCCAGGATGATGCGCTTGCGGAGATATTCAGGCAGGGCCGAGACGTGCATACGGAAACATCGATGCGTGTATTCGGAGTAAAGAAGTCGGAGATAACGGCAGACCACCGAAGGATGTCGAAGGCAATAAACTACGGCATCATCTACGGAATGGGGCCTTACGGATTCGCGCGCCGCATGGGCGTTTCTACGGAAGAGGCCGCGCATTTTATTGACCACTACCTTGCCTCGTTCCCGGGCGTATCTATCTGGCGCGAGCGAATCGTCGAGGAGGCAATCCAGAAGGGATATGTATCGACTGTTGCAGGACGCATTCGCAGAATGCCGCACGTGCCTGACAGGGCTGATGTTGCCGAACGCGCGATAATCAATGCGCCCGTGCAGGGCTCGGCTGCAGACATCATCAAAGCGGCGATGATAAAGGTCGAGAAGAGTCTTTCTGACCAGGGCATCGAGCCCGGCATGCTCCTGCAGATTCACGACGAGCTTCTGTTCGAGGTGCCTGAAAAGGACGTGGAAAGGGCGAAGGAGATTGTCAAGCGCGACATGGAGTCTGCGTGGAAGCTTTCGGTGCCTCTCGTTGTCGAGATTGGCGCAGGCTCTAACTGGGCCGAGGCGCATTGATTTGGGGCATGAACAAGAGTTATCTTAAACTATCCCCCTCCCTTGTGGAGGGGGTGGTACGGAGCAGGGGGGAAGGGGAACTAATAAGCCGAGTCCTCTTCCCTATCGATCTCTCTACTAGATTATGACCTGGAAACCAAAATCACCTCTTGTAGCCACCGATTGCATCATTCGATATGAGGGTGGGATTATCCTGATTGAAAGGAAGTACCCTCCCCTTGGCTGGGCGATTCCGGGCGGTATGGTGGAGATTGGCGAGACGGTCGAGCAGGCAGTGCGCCGGGAGATGAAGGAGGAGACTAACCTCGAACTGGAAGATCTTCGATTGTTCGGCGTGTATTCGGACCCTTCACGCGACCCGCGCTTCCACGTTGTCTCGATTGTCTATACCGCGGACGGCATAGGCGAGTTGAAGGAGGGCGATGACGCGAAGGTAGCCCGCGTCTTCAAGCTGGATGAATTACCTGAACAAATTGTATTTGATCATTTAACAATCATCCGTGACTACTTCAATCGGGGTCCCCAAGGACATTGAATGACGACATTTTCGGAGTAATTACGAAGTAATTTCTTGGGGTGATATTTGCTTTGACCACAGGAAGATAATCAAAGATTACTTCCAGGGATGGGGAACATCCACCCATCGTCATCGCGAGGTAGCGCCGGATGCGCATGCGATGAAGCTCCGCTTCAGCCGTTTATTATTACGAGTCTAATGTGGCTTTGCCGACCGTGGCGATCTCCCGGAAGAAACTCACAACCCGAAGTTCAATCCCATGATTTTTATGTAAGTGCTATGAGATTGCTCCGCAAGCGTCGCCCTTCGGAGCCACCTCCCCGCAATGACGCCATCCCCTACCCTCTCAACAAGGCTTAAGTTTCGTTGGATGTGTTATTTCCGTATGATAATGGAAATGCCCTTTGGGTACGGCTTGACAACCGTGTCTTTCCTGCCTATACTGATTTCAAAACGTCCAAAATAAGGAGGAACTATGGGCATGTTCAAGGATTTCGATAATATGATGAAGAACGCGAACGAAGCCATCAAGAAGTCTCAGGATATGCAAGCAAAAGCCGCTGCCGACCAGCAGGCCGCTTCGCAGCCTATCGACTTAAGCGATCCCATGTGGCAGCCGATTGAAGGTATAACGCTCGATAAGTATGCGGAGATAACCGCCCTCATGGGCAAGAATAACGTCATGGGTCCTGAAGCGGTGAACGCATTCGTCGAATCGAAAGGCGTCAAGCCCGGTACGTGGCAGGTTGTCCAGAACGGCTGGGTTGCCCGCATGGGTTCCAATGAACCTGTGAGAACGCGCTACGGGATACTCTACCAGAATTTCATGAGTTCTTAACTTCTCATCCCCTCCAGGAGAGGGCCTCTGGAAAGAGGTAAAAAAAAGGGCTGTTCCTTTGTGGAACAGCCCTTTCGAATTGATGAATATCTCAGCGAGTGATTACTACTTTTGTTGCAGCGGATTTGCCATCAGCATGAAGGATTATGAAATATGTACCAGGGGAAACCTTTTGGGAGTCGTTATCGCGCGTATCCCATGAAGTCGTATTAAGACCTGCGTCAGCCGTCTTTTTTATAAGATTTCTCACGAGCCTGCCCGAGGCATCGTAGATGTTGACGCTCGTAAAGCAGCTTTGAGGAAGCGTGTAATCGAGATTGACGGATGAGTTGCCTATTAGTTCCCGCGACGAAATTGAAAGAGGATATGAGAGCGGTCGACCGTCTTCCTCAATGCCTGTGAAGTTCGTAATCCTTATCATATCCTTGAACGCTTCGTCTTCCTTGGCCACGGTCAACACATCAACGTTGCAAGTGTCAGAAGAACTGGAAGACGTGATCTCGATCCTTATTATTTTTTCCTTGCCGGGCTTTAGCGCAGGAGTAAACCAGCCTTTATCTGTCGCCGAGGACGTAATATCCGTTCCTGAAACGTTATCGTAACACTTTATGGTGGCGCTAGCACTTCCCGACTTGGATACAGTTACTTTCATTGTTGCGTCCAGGTCACCGTCATTCTGAACCTTTACGTAATAGACGCTAGGCGCGCTTCCACCCATGGGGAGAAACATCTTTTGGGTATTTCCTGTCTTGTCGTATATGCCGTCGCCAATGAAATTATTGTCCGGGGATAGACTGATAAGATTATCCGGCTGATACGATAAATCGGGCGGGTATATGTTTACCACTACTTCGTCGATTATGGAATAACCGGCAGGCATGCTGGGCAGGACATACCAGGCAGCGCTCATAGGATCAGGACTGCTTCCTCCCCATCCGAAGTTGAGATGATACTGGTCCTGTTGTCCGTCAATTTCACGCAAGCCGTCGCATATTATTGCATGCCCTTCTTGAGTGCCCTGAATGCCTAGTTCTGCGGGCAGAGAATCCTTCATATTCTTGCTCAAAGTGGGATAGAATCCCGATGTCATGACAGTTGCAGATTTATAACCGAATTTGCTAACAAGGGCCCCGGCCACGCGGTTTGTAAAGCTTCCTGAGCCGTCGTAGCCGTATCCCATCCTGACCGTAATACCGCAGGCAAAGTTCAATGCCGCTCTGTTAGACATGTTCAGGTAGGCATTCGAGATGTACTGCTCCCGCAGAGTTGAGATGTATTCGTTAAGCTTATTGAAGCTCGGAAAATTGTATGTAATTGAGTCCGCGTCTATATTAATGGGCGGACTGGTGCGATGAGAAACGTATCTGTCAGAACTTCCGAATTGGAATTTAGCAATATAATCGCGCCTGTCCGAATGATAGTCAACAATCATAGCCATGGCTGTTGCAACGCATCCAACAACGCAGCGTTCACCATTACGGGGGTCCTTTGGGCAGTAGTTACTGTAGGGTGGCCCCTGATCCCATGCAGTCTTAACCCAGCCTGTCGTAGAAGAGTAGCCTGGTTCAGGCCACTGTTTAGTTTCAAGGGGGACAGCATTTCCGGAAAGGTATTTGCTCCATGCACGATTATCCGCCGCAATCTGTTCATGCGAAACGGCGGACTCAGACAATGCCTTGTTCCGGAGCGAAAGGTCCTTTCTGACCATATCCAGAAGTATGTTCTCGCTGGATTCCACCCAAGGAAAATTGGATTCGTACGAGTAGGCTATTACAGGTGAAATGTCCGTTGTCGCAGAGAAAACAATAAATCCTTTCGGAGATAGTTCCGCGATATAACCGAGAGGTTCATCCGATTCGACAGACTGAAGAGGAATTACGTGCGATATAGTGGGAGAAGAACCGTCGAAATAGGGTGAACGACTCCAGACGCTTTGCATCATTTTCAACTGGTTTTCCGCCGCTTTCTCAATCATATCGGTTGTTACTGATGAAGAAAGCCCTGCGGTAGCTGCAAGCAGAACTGAAAGCAACACAAGCAACTTGTTCAAAGAGAAATACTTAGACATTAATTATTCTCCTTTGTTTATTATACTGCTATTTTAAGAATAGAATCGCTTCTGTCAATGTCAATAGAACATCTACCCTATCTTTAATCATCCAATTGACATCTTGATTCTGATAAGTATTCTCAAGGAAATAGGATAAATAAGGAGTAGTTTTGGCAATAACTATTGAGGAATTCCGAAAAATAGACCTGAGGGTTGCGAAGGTGATAAGTGCAGAAAGGGTCCCGGATGCAAACAAATTGCTGAAGCTCATGATTAACGTTGGCACTGAAGAACGTCAGATTGTGGCAGGCATAGCCCAGCATTACACACCCGAGGAACTAATAGGCAAACAGATAATAATAGTGGCGAATCTTGAACCTGCAGTAATCAGAGGCTTAGAATCGCAGGGGATGCTTCTTGCGGCAACAAGCCAGGGTAAAGTCATCGTCGCCACTATGGATAAGGATGCAGAACCGGGCTCAAGGCTGACTTAAGTTATGTTCGATACCCACACTCATCTGTGCCACAGTCGCTTCCGGAACGACAGGGAAAAAGTTTTTGAACGGGCAAGGAAGGAAGGAATCGATATAATGCTCGAAGTGTCCTGGGACATAAAATCATCGGAGGAAGCGATAAGGTTCGCTGAAGACCACGAAGGCGTCTGGGTGGCTGTTGGTTATCATCCTCACGATGCAAAAGACGCACCTCCGGGGTATCTCCTTCAAATCGAAGAGTTATGCAAGCATCCTAAAGTAAAAGCCATTGGCGAAATCGGCCTGGATTTCTACAGAGACCTTTCTCCCCGAAACATTCAAACAAAAACATTCAATGAACAGATAGAGCTTGCCGAATCCGTAAAACTGCCGATAGTGATTCATAGCCGGAACGCTATGGATGAAACCATAGAAATAGTCGAACAAAAAAGCCATTACTGGGGCGTTTTCCATTCGGTATCGGCTGATTCGAATCAGGCAGATAGAATCCTCGACCTCGGGTTTTACATAGGCATAAACGGAACCTTGACTTATGACGCAGTCAGAACTAAAAGGTGGCTCATTAACGCTCCAAGTGAACGGCTGCTTCTTGAAACCGATTGCCCGTATCTGACACCCGAGCCGCACCGTCATGAACGCAACGAGCCTTCATACCTGAAATACGTAGCCGAAGCTTTATCAGCCGTTCTCGGAGAAAGCGTGGACTCGATTAAGGATATATCCTCAAAAAACGGGAAGGAGCTTTTTCTTGCCTGAAAGACCTGAGACCGACTTTGGGAACCTCCCTTCGACAAGCGATTGGAAATCAGGTTCATCCGGACGAATCGTGCACGTTCATCCTAAGAAAAAACTTGGCCAGCATTTTCTGAGATGGAAGGAGGTTGGCGAAAAGATAGTGGCGAGCCTTGGAGCCACGCAGGAACATACGGTAATCGAAATTGGTGCGGGCACGGGCGAACTCACGCGCATTATTCTCAAATATGCCGGTCTGGTCGTAGCGGTCGAGGTTGACGAAACCTGTTTCCCTACGCTTAAGCTTCTAGAAGGTTTGAACAAGAATCTCCAACTCTTCTTCGGGGATATAAGGAATCTTAATCTTTCCAGTTTCCAAAACGTTCTTATCCTTGGGAACTTGCCTTACCATCTTTCGGGAGATATCCTTTTCTGGCTTCTTGAACAGCGGGATTTCTGGAGGAAAGCGATATTGACAGTCCAGGCGGAATTCGCTGAAAGACTTTCAGCCCAAACCGGCTCTCACGATTATTCAGCTCTTTCCGTTGTAGCCCAAACTTTTTTGACTGTTCGAGAGCTTTTTGAGATTGACCCCAAAGCGTTCGTGCCGCAGCCTAAAGTGCGTTCAATCACGATAGAAATAGCGCCCCTTTCCTCGCCCGCATGGAAGAAAGATCCCTCCTCGTTTTCAAAAAAAGTAAGGGTTTGTTTCACGCACAGAAGGAAGACCCTTTTGAACAATCTCAGAATGGCGAAAATAGAGACTCCGGAAAGGATCATGCAATCGCTTGGCTTAAAAGAAAAAATACGGCCACAGGAGCTCAGCCCCGATGATTACGTTAAGCTTGTTGATTATATTTCCTAGCGGATATTCCACGGATACCCTGATGCTCCAGGCTTCAGGATACAACAATGTGCTTCAGCGAGGTTTTGCAGGCTCCTTTTATTTCGAAAGGATGTTTTCTAAAGAGATCGGAATCGCGCTTAATGAATCCAGTTATTCAAGCTGGGATTCTCTTTCAAAGGACTTCTCCGAATATTATTCGAGCAATTTTACCATTAATTACAACCCGCTAACGTGGCTCACATTATCGAGCGGTCTTTATGGAACAAAAAACCATACAGTAGAATCTGATGGGAGCGAGACGAACGCGAAGCTTTCTTCTTACGCCTTTCTTGAAACTAACGCATCCGCCAACCTCCTTTACAGCGATTTTAAGATACGCTACGGCGAGGAAAAAACCGCCCCGACCGGACCCAAAGGCGGCTGGTTCATGGATTCAGTTTCAGAAAATGAAGCCTTGATAAAAGTTCTTACCAAGCCCTGCACCCTGAGCTTTTATCACGAGAAGGAAGTGCGCTCAAGCAGAAGCAATCTCGGCGACACCGTGGAGATATCACTCTCGCCTCTTCCTTTCCTAAAAACCGGCTTTACAAGCGGAGCGTATCTGGGCCGTTCTGAGGCAAGAGGATTCTCGGATTACAATGCTATAGGCGCCTCGTTGTGGGGCAAAGACACTTTTTCCATAATCCCGCGCGCAAAAATATACCTCGAAGGTTCCTATACCCTGGATACCCTGAAGAACAACCTCTGGGAGGGTCTTTCATACAAGGAAATCTCACGCAATCTGGATGCTTTGCTTAATTATCAAATACTGACATACACCAATTTGAAGCTCCAACTTTCTACTGAAGGAACAAACCATAACCAGCTTGAAGATTACTACGACTTTAATTCTGCCCATAATTCTTTTACAGCCACATTAAACCACAATTTCTCAAGACGCCCCTCCCGGGCAAGAAGCCCAGGGAATCAAATAACATTCCTCTCTCCGGGCTCTATTTCCTTCTCCCACAACATTTCAATAGAGCGTATCGATACGCCTGATTCTCTAAACAATCTAGACCGGGACAGGTTCAATCAGAAAACCACCTTATCGACTTCCTTTAATCCCTGGGATTTTCTTTCAACCAATTTCAGGTTCAATCACTCCGTATACAAGACCCATTACGTCAAATCCGCATACTCCTCAAGCTCTAACCTCAAGCGTTCCAGCCTTGCATCATTGTACTTGTCTCTGGACATGAAAAAATACCTTAACATCACAAGCAACGCCAGCCTTTCCTTCGACTGGACAGAATACTATACTGATTCATCCAAAAACTGGGCAAACAGAATATGGTACGAAAAAATGCAGCTTACGTTCTTTCCGCAAGGATGGCTGCAACCCACGGCGAGCGTATCCTGGAACCGCTATGAAAACTGGCGAATGGTTTCCGGCGCGCTTGTTCAAACCGCAGTGAGCGATGAAATTGAACAAAATTACGGCGTGACCTATTATGCAAGCAGAAAAGAAGAAGCGCCAAGATGGTGGTACGAAAAATCATGGGTTCAAGAGTGGCTCTCTGTTTCAGGATTTGCAGGTTCGAGATTCAAACTCTTCCCAACGGGGTCGCAAAACCTCGCCCAATCAAGTTATTATGCAGGCATCTACATCATGATAAAACCGTGGCCCTATCTTTCGATTGACGGAGGAGTCAAATTCGTGCGCAGCGACTACGAAGCGCCTTTTGAAACAAATCTATCAATCAATACAACATTTTAGGAGGAATGGATGAAAGGGACACAATCGGAGAACAAAAAACAAGGAGTTTCCTTGAAAAGGTTTTTTATTTCAGCAATGATAACCATTTGTTTTATGTGGATAGCGGGATGCGATTTCTTCGATCCGCGCGACTACGCCCGGAACCTGACCCCTGTCGATTCAATGGCTGTGTTTCACAATTTAATCGATTCCTACAACACGTTAGACTACGAAAAGTATCTTCTTTCTATAGACTCATCTTCTTTCGTATTCATACCAGAGGATTCCACCAGAGGAATAGGATACACACCCTGGAATTACTCAGATGAATCTAAACTCACACTAAAGATGTTTAACCAGCTGAATAAATCGAGAAGAATCCCTCCTCTTTTGCTGCAGGTGGATACGACTTATTTTTCAGCGAATGATACGCTGGCTTATTTGAATGCAAATTACCTCATTCTGACGGATTTCAGCGGGTACGAGACCCTTGCAGGAGGATTGAAACTCGAGATTATAAAGCGAGGCAACTACTGGTACGTATCCAGCTGGAAGGACGTAACCGCGGAAACCCTCTTCACTCCCCACATACCAGTTGATAGTACAGATACGGTTAAAAAAGTAGACACCCTGCCCCCTCTCGTAACGACTAAAGACTGGAGCGATTTCAAGGTTTATTTCCGCACGGCCGGAACATAATATCAGTCAAGGATAGGCGTTACTTCGCGGGCTATCTTGCGCATATCGAGCAGTATCAAGCCCACGTTAGCCGTAGGTCTGGTTACAGCCACCAAAAGCGACGCCGAACTCGCCTGCATTATGAATATGTACCCCAGCGGAGCGTGAATGAGAACTTCTGTAGGTCTTCCCTTATCCAGCTCCTCTGCCGTTCTGCGAATAGCCTCGTTGACTGCGGCGCAAACGGCTGAAAGCCTTTCTTCATCCAAATTCTCGTTCAAAGAAGACGCGATGACAAGACCTTCATTTGTGGCTACGGCAGTGCCTTCGATATCCGGATCTATTCTACGGATATCATTAAGCATGTTTTGTATCTTCTCGGCTCGTGATATATTCATCGCTTCCTCCTATGGTCCGCTTAATTATGCTAAAGAATCCGCTTGTTGTCAAGTATTTTAGAGATATAACTCTCAATAATTATGGAGATTATAATGAACGAAAACAAAACTTTGATATCAAAAGACTCAAGCATTGAAGAGGTAATAACCCGCTTTCCGGATACGGTGGAGGTGTTTGTAAGATTCGGTATGCCGTGCTTCGTGTGCGGCGAGCCTGCATGGGGAACAGTGGCTGAGTTAATGAAGCGATATAACATTGAGGACCCTGAAAAAGTGCTGCAAGCCCTTAACGAGGCGGCCCAAAATCGCAGTCAGGATTAACTCTTCGTACCCTCATTTTATGGTCAAATACTCCCCAAAAGTAGCGGCTGGAAGCCGCATTGGCCGAAGCTGCGCGCTTCCAGCGCGACTTCGGCATCGAGCAAGAGAAGGCCTCTCGACATGAAATGACGAAGCTTGAGGAGTAACGTGCGTAGCAGATTAGCGGGGTGGAAGGATTCAAGGTTAGTGGTCAGATTTGAAGAACTGTAACAGATACACTCTAATGTCATTGCGAGACGGCTCCGAGCCGGCGAAGCCTCCTGAGGTCGTCTAGTTCGGCATCGAGTAAGAGGGGGGCCAGATTGCTGTTCGCCATTTCATGTTGCAGGGTAGAAAAGACCCCTCACTGGGTAGCGCCCTCGCCCTTGTGTCCTGATGGATAATATGCCTATTGACACAACTTGCATTTAAGATAGACTTAAGGCATAAAGGAGGCGAAGATATGCGAAAGATAGTTTTATTGATGTTGGTGTTATCTGTGGGGCTTTCTGCAAAGATATGGGTAAACGCGATACGCGACCCGGGTGCGGAGCTTGGGCAGGGCGACTGGACTACGGAGATTGAGGAATACAAGGAGGGCGGTGCCGACAGCGCAGTCGTAAGCGTTCACGACTCAACAAGAGCCTATGAAGGTAAGTACTCTTTCCTGACGGACACAAAAAAATACTGCGGTGTGGTTGATGCCGTTGCGAGGGTCAAGTGTAAACAAAGCCTGCAGATACCTAAAGCAGTAAAAGACATTGATAGCTGTTTTTGGAATATAGATATGGAGAAAGGCAATACAACCTTAGTGTACACTTTCTTTCTTCTGTGCAAATCAAAGGAA
>JAAYVC010000096.1 GCA_012517375.1 bacterium
CAAGGTTGACGAACTCAACTCAAGCGAGACTTACGGCGCCATCACATGGGGCGAGGGGTCCAATCCTGGTGTGTATTTCATTCGAGTTATGGGAGTCGAACGATCTAAAACCGCGCGGGTCGTGCTCGTGAGATAGGAGGAGTGAGATGAAAAATAAACTAATCTGGCTCTGGCTTATTGCCGCGAGTCAACTCTTAGCCTGGAGTGTCCCTGCAACCATTGCATCTGCAGGCAAAAACTTCTTTCCGCAGATTGTTTCGGATGGCTCAACAGGAGCAATAATCTCCTGGATTCAGAAGAACACAAGCGATTGCTATGAGGTTTACGCTCGGCACGTTGATGCTAATGGAAACACCGGCACATCGTATCCTGTTTCTGTCAGAAACGACGTGACGGTAGGCCACCGTCTGAATCATCATATCGTTTGGGGCGGAAGTAGTGCCTACTGTTTTTGGGTCAATCACTTTAATACAGCTCTTGAAAACGATCTTTACCCCAAGGGCTACTACCTTCAGAAACTGAGTTCATCTGGCACACCACAATGGCCGAATTTGATCTTACCCAATCCAGTGCAGGTAAAGAATATATCTTCTGTACCGTCAAGCTCATTGGAAGAGGACGGAGATCCGATTTCTGTATGCCCTGCATACAGCGACGAAGGTTGTATTGTGGCAATGAAGTATGGATACTATAGTAGCGGTAGTTATTACAATTGCATTCTGGTCAATCGTTTTGACAATGGCACTGCTCAGTGGGGAAATGGCACTGAAGTATACACTACCGACCCGACTGATTTTACAACGGGTGGCAAGGGTGATATTGTCGGTTGTCCTAAGATTGTCCAGTGGAACGGTAAGTATATGGTAATCTATGCAACGGCTACTCATGCTGTTCTCAGAGACACTTTTACCCTTTCGGAAACCAAACTTCACTTGCAGCCACTTACGACGAGTGGTACTAAAGAAACGGAGTACGTAAGCACATTTTCTTCCATTCCTTCGACGCCATCTTATTTTGGCAAAGATAGAGATTGGTTTTGGATAGTTCCTGAGGTTGATGTAACCGTTAGCCCAGATGGTTTGACTATCTATGCGGCTTACCTGAAACGTCTAAAACGTAAATGGTCCAATTTCGATGCCCCTGCTTGTTCCTATCGGGAAGACCATCTCTATGTACTACGGTGTACTTCTTCAGGAATAACAAGTAATTTAGAGATAGACAAGTGGGTTGTTCCTTATAATTTTGCACCTCCAATTGATGAATTACCCCTGAGAGCCCCAAGTATAGCGTGTCTGAGTACATCCGGTGGCGATGACGGGGCTGTGGTAGTTTATCCTAGAGCAAAACCTGGGGCATGCAAAAGCTTTATAAGCTTGGAGGAATTATGTCCAATTTGTTAATGGCGGCGCTGGGACTCTTTTCAGCCATACCTAAGCCGGATATTGTTTCTCTAGATGTAGGAACCATTGAACTAGGTGCTGGTATTGCGCCTAACTGGCCTGGGACTACCCTGTTGCCGGACCTGGGAGCATCTATAGGTCAGGCAAGACTCTATTGGGGAGAAAAGACAGCACTAGTGGCAGGGATAGAACTCCTACGTTTTGAATGTGCAATAACGCCTGTAACCGGTCTTTTTGGCACGTCGGAGGTTTTTATGCCCGAACTCGGTATATCCCAGATGTTCAAATCCGAACGCCCAGTCAAATCTAAAGGTTGCACTAATCTTTTTAAAAGTGAAAGCTTTGTTCCGAGAATGGACATTGTTTGCGGTTTCAGTGCCATAAACCCGGTGCTATCGAAAATAAAAGGTAATCCGGTGAACTTTTCTCCAACCGTCAGGGTTGAAGCGAAGATACTTCTTAGTCGAACACTTCAATTGCTTTTTGAAAACAGGAATATGTGGTCATACGACGAATCATACGAGTATTTGAATACATACAATACTTTTCACCTTTCTCTGTGCCTTAGCTTTGGTGCAGATTATAAAAGTGGGAAAAAAGGAGGTGACGAGAAAAAATAGAACACAAACTAAAAGTTCGTAAAAGAGGGGGTTCCTAAGGGAACCCTAAGAAAAACAATATCATTTAGGAGTAACAATGAGTAGAGTATTACCAGGCTTAATAATGGTTATTCCCCTGTGGTTAGGGGCTGTAACAGAAGGAGGAATCCAAGTCTCAGATAATCCTCCTCAAAATCGAGCCCAATTATTTCCACAGGTTGTTGAAACCGGAAGCGGAAACTGCATTGTGGCTTGGGAAGATAATAGAAATGATAGAATCGGAATATATGCCCAAAAGCTTAACAGCTCGGGGCAAAGGCAATGGTCTTCAGATGTATATGTAACGGAGAATTTTGATAATGGACATATTACAAGCTTAGCATTGTGTAATGATGGTACAGACGGAGGAGTCTACTTAGCCTTTGCTAACTGGCAAGATGGAATCACGGGGTTACCTAGAGGCATTTACTTGTAGTGCGACCCATTTGTCAAGACAGATTTGAGGTAAAATGAGTTTAGAGATTTCACATTGCTTCCTTAAGAACTTGCTGGGAGTAAAGGGCCTCGAACTCATCGGGACTCCTGTATCCCAGGCTGCTGTGCACGTATAGCTTGTTGTAATCCGTAACAAACCACGTATCGAGTTTCTCCTTCGCCTCCTGGAACGAGTAGAACTCGTTAAGCCACAAGACCTCCTCCTTGATGGTTCGCATCATCCGCTCGGTGTCAGCGTTACCCTTCGGGTTGTTGTAGGACGTGAATAACTGCTCTATGCCCAGATCGGACATGTCTCTCATGAAGTTTAAGGAGGTAGGCTGCGAGCCGTTGTCGCTTACGAGCTTCAATCCCCTGCCGCGAACACCTTGGGGGAACTCTTGATTAATTGCCATATCCAGGGCCTTCTTCCAGTCCCCGGTTTTGTTTCTTACGGACAGGTTCCATCCCACCACCTTCTTCGTATAC
>JAAYVC010000097.1 GCA_012517375.1 bacterium
AAAACTTAACGAGGGAGGGTCCCCAAAATAATGCGTTGAGCATTATTTTGGGGTGGTCTTGACCATGTTTTGACCAGCTTTTGACCACGATTTGTCCCATTTTTGACCATAAAACCTGAACGCGATTCTTGAAACAGGACTCTATTCGGGCGCCCCGCAAAAATCGAAAAGCGATTTTTACGGAGTATTTTTTATAGTCCCGACCTTCTTTAAGTAGTTGGTAAAAATAACGTTATCGAGGGTGCCCGTGTCGTAGATATTCCGAGCGGATTTCAGCATCTCGTAGCCGTCGCCGCCCGCGGCAAGGAAGCTGTTGGTTGCGATACGGTAAGTCTTTATTGGGTCGAGTGTTACGCCGTTGACCTTGACGTCCGCGGCCTTGCCGTCCTTGGGTGTGTAGGTGATTCCTGCCAGATGCAGGCTGCCGCCTGCGTTAGGCCCAATCGTAACATTATTATCAAGAACAACTTGCAGTTCTGAACCGGTAAGCTCCATCGTAACTATTGTGTTCTGGAACGGAATAGCTGCAAGCACATCCTTCATGGATACGTCGCCTGGAAGAATATCCGCCCGAACTCCGCCCTGGTTAGTAAAGGCTACATCGGAGTTTGTTTCATTGCGCATGAGCTCGGCAAGAAGGTCCCCAAACGAACGAACGTCAGAGCTGTCGATTCCTATGCCACGCACTAATGCAACTTCTGTTGAACCGATTCTGCCACCTATCTTTCTCTCGAGTTCGGCAGAGGCCGCCGCAATCTCTGCAGTCATTTTGGGGTCTGAAGGTGTTGAATCGGAGACCTCCAGCAGATCGCCTGAGTAGCCGACAACCTTGCCTTTCTTGACGTCGAAATCTAACTTACCTAAAATAATCCCCTTAGCGCCGATCTGCACGATTAAGGCATTGCCTATTTTTGTAGGTTCCTCGAGAATGGCGTGCGTGTGCCCGCCGACTATCACGTCAACGCGAGGCTCGGTGAGGGCAAGCGCTGAATCCGCCTCCCAGCCCCGGTGCGAGACGGCGATGATAAGGTCTTTATCTCCATATTTTAGAGAATCGAGGAGGAAGGCGAGTACCGAGTCGGCTGGGAGAAAGGAAAGTCCGCGCACGTTATCCGGGTTTGTGGAGACGCCCGCGTACTCGGTGGTCATACCGACGATTAAAACGCGCTGGCGGCCAACCTTTTTTTCGACAAATGCCTGGTACGGTCTCTTACCCGACGCATCAACGATATTTGCAGAAAGCATCGGGAACTTTGCAACCGCCATTGCGGAGTCGAGATTGCCTGTGCCGAAGTCAAACTCGTGATTGCCGAGACACATAGCCGTAAGCCCCATCTCGTTGAAAAGCTCCGTATCAAGCCTGCCGCCCGAGATGTTGGAGAGGGGGGTCCCCTGCGTGGCGTCGCCCGCATGAAGGAAGTAAAGGGTTGAACCGGACTCCTCGGCCGATTTACGAAGCGAGTCGACGAGGTATGCGATTCTAGCTAATCCTCCATAAGTTTCGCCTGAGCGCACCTTGATCGGCTCTATCTGACCGTGTGTGTCGTTGAGGTGGATTATAGTAAACTTCTCGTTCGCAAGCGCAAGCACCGGTAAAAGCGCGAGAGCCGCGAGCGCTCTAACAAATCTTGATTTTGACATGATTCCTCCTTTAGGCTTTTTGGAATTTTACGCAGGATTGGGAATGAGGCAAGCCTGGTTAGCTTGGAAGAATTTAAATAGTTTAAATGATACCTTTAATAAGTATTCCGTTCTATCTGCTTCTTCCATTGTTCTTCGACCCATATCTGCCAGCCCATACGTGTTATCTCTGCAAAGTTCTCAAGCGTTTTGAATTTCTGTACACCAGGGTTGTCTGCAAGCAACTTACAGGGAAAGGCAGGACATTCCGAGCAGTGTAAAAGCCCTTTGGAATGACAGCAGGAGCGAATCTTGCATCGGTCGGTCAGTCCGCCCTCCTGCTGACAGCCCGAACATATCGATGTCGTCGATAATTGCTTCATTGATTTGGCGATTATCTCCCCCTCCTCGCCGAAAAGCCTGGGGAAGTTAGAATACTCCTTCATCATCCTGCGCATGCGGGCTCCTGTCAAGCGTATGCAACCGGTAAACCAGTCGCATGTATGACAGTAAGAACCGCAGCATGAAAGGTAAATCTCTTTTTCTTTGTCGTAATTCACTGCAATCCTCCTCCTTGTTATGTCAGAATACACCATAGGATTCAGTTGTCAAGGCTTGCACATACTCAAAAAGGGCTTAGCAAGCTTCAATGCAATCGTTGAGATTAGGAAAAATCGATTCACCATTAAGGCAGATGCTTAACAGGTTCCCATAAGGTTTGCTGAAGTGAACCTTATGGGCTGAGTTTCACTCCCAGTTCCCGAAGGCTGTAATTGGAACCCCTGTTTTCTTTTCTGCGTTAAAGGCGAAATCATCGAGCTCGTGAAACGGAACAACCTCTACGGCGTTTTCAGGGATAGAGCGCTTGATTGAGTATATCTCTACGGATTTGGGCTTGATATCGGCAACCGCCTGCGTCCACATTGTCACGTCGCCGTCGTTCATGTTTCCGCGCAATCCTCCGACGAAGACCGATTGCAGGTTGACCCGTGGTCCTATCTTGCGGAGCTGCTCGAAGATATCTTCGTAAACGATATCAAGGGAAGGTCTGTTTATACGATGGAAGGTTGAGGGTTTCCCGGCATCGAACTTGAAAATGGGAAGGTCAAAGACGCTAACCGCTTCAAAAACATCCTCTCGTACAAGGCCCGAGCCGTTCGAAAGCAGGGCAAAGGTCTTTCCGGGATATGCAGAACGCAGAAAAGAATTTAGCTTGCTAGCAAGTTCAGCGAAATCCGGCCTCAGTGTAGGTTCGCCGTTTCCTGAAAGAACTACGGTGTCGAATTCGACACCGAACTCCATCCTTTCTTTCAAACCGCCGATTATCTTTTCAATTGAAGGCAGATCTTTTAAAAAAGGAGATATGTCGGCCGCAATCTTGTCGGATTCTCCGAATCTGCAGTACAGGCAGTTGAAAGAGCAGAGCTTGTAATTACCGGGCAGGGGGTTTATCCATAAAGTTTCACCCAGCTGAGGACTCGGTTCAGGCCCGTACAAACACCCTCTTACCCAGGGTGTATTCTCCATGGTTGCTCCTCCGTTTGGTCAATAGTAATCAAACTTCAATTCTTGTCAAGATTTGTTACAATGAATAGTTACCGCCGATAGTATATTTTATTCCATTGGAGACGTCGATTGAAGTTTTTTTGAGGTTCTCGCAAGTCTGCTAGCAATTCATTGCCTCAGTCGTGATTCCTGGAACCCGTGGAGGAGTGAATAATCACACATCCCTCGACGACAGCGTCCTAGTGTGCAGAACGCGCCCAATCGATCTCGAGGTGGTAATTCTTACCCCTACCTCGACGGGAGGAGGAGGGTGGCGAGTGGGTCAGACCTTTACGAGCTTTTCTTCCATATTGCGCACCCTGGCCGAGCTTTTGCGGTACTCTATCTCGTGGCCTTCGTTCTCGAGCTTCTCCGCCTGCGCCTGGATGCCGCCGGGGTATTTTCAATCCTCCTTTTCCCTAAAGGGAAAAGATCGGAGAATTTCCGACTATTTGTATTAAAGCGGACGCCTTAGATTATGGTTGAGGGGTCCCCGGTCGAACGCGTAGTGTTCGAGTGGGGTAAAAGAACGCGCCCTGTCCTCTTCCGCCGCCTTCGCGACTATGTTGAGGAAGATGCCCGTCGTTATGGGACAGGCGGAGTCGGTGCCGAAGTCCTGACAGAGCTTCTGCATTATCTGGGAGACGGTGGCAAGCTTACCCTTGGGGATTTTTCTTACGATATCCTCGATTATCCGGGGCGTGGCGATGATCATCTTGCCCGGCTTGAACGGCGGTTTGACGTCCGCCGGAACGTCCACGACTTTCGGCTCGGCGGGCTTTTCGACCTTGTCCCGCCAAGGGGTCAGGGATTTGGGTTTTGGTGACATACGCACTCCTTTGCTAATTATTCCATACCTTTAGTGGAATTAGCTTATCCATTCCACATACACTTCCCCAATCCACTTCTCGTCCACTTTACTGAACTTGATCCCGAATCCCCCCCGCTGAGGTATGTCTTATCGAAATTCTCACTTTTTATCCAGTAGTCCCCTATGTCGATGAGGACCACGGTATCCTGAAAAACCGGAAGAGAAAGGAAAACAGCCATGAAGTCGCCTTCCTTGTCCGCTTTTTTCTGAAGCTCATCTCTGGTGTAAAGAAGAATTTTTTTGTCCCCGACTTCCTTAGGAATAAGGAGCGGGTCAATCTCGTCTGCGGTCAGGATTATGTTTATGGTATCACTAAGCATGTTGAAGTCCGGGATATGCCCTTCGCTCAAACCCATTTCAAGTGTACGTTTGATAATATCCTTTTCATCCTGCCTGGTCAGATTGGGTACATCGGAAGCACAGGTTGTAATAAAGAATAAACCTAGAAATGACAAGAGCGCTCTTTTCATAACTTGACCTCCATTCTTATAGATTGTATGTTAATGCAAACTGGGGGGTTGTCAATCGAGATGTTCGCAATCTCGAATCAGAATGCCTGGAATTCCATGCGGCTGGAACGTCACCAGCGCCATGTCTGCGACTAGTTTTCCCTGGTAGGGATCAATGACGCCACCCACTCGCGCTTCGCCCAGAGCGCGCATCCGCCCGAGGTTTCCTTGAGTTCATTGTGATTGGCGCGGATCTTTGCCAGGAACTCGGACTTGAGGGCTTCCCTGAGGGGGATGTTCGCGAGGGAGGTGTCGGAGTAGGGTGCGAACGGGCAAGGCTCGAGCTTCCCCTCCGCGCTTACGTGCACGAACCCTCGTCCCGAGGAGAGACACCCGCCGAACTGTTCCTCGTCGCCGGGAAAGCAGATGAAGAGTCCGGGAAGGGCAGAGCGAAGGCTGTCGAGGTAGGTGAGCAGAAGAGAACGCTGATCCTGTGTGAGTATCCAGTCTTCGGTTCCAGCCTTGACCGGCACGTACTCGACGAAGAAGAAAAGCTTTGAGCCGCGCGAGATAAGGGAAGAGATGAAATGGCGGTCGGTGACTATCGGCAGGTTGAATCTGGTTACGGTGAATGAGATACCCGTGAATATATCCTTTGCATTGATGCGCTCGATGAGATCCTCGACGTACTCGAATATACCCTGGCCCCGGCGTTCGTCTGTCGCCTCCTCGTGTCCCTCCAAGCTTATGACGGGGATAACATTTCGAAGGGTGCGGATTCGCTCAAGCATCTGGTCGTCGAGGAGGAGGCCGTTCGTGAATACGGGGAATATGACCTGGGGATGGTCGCGTGCGATGTCGAGGATATCCGGGCGAAGGAGCGGCTCGCCGCCGGCAAGCATAACGATGGAGACGCCCAGCTCGGCCGCCTCGTGCACGATGCGGCGGAGAAGTTCATTGCTCATTTCGGCCTCGACAGATTTGCGAAGAGCCCTCGCGTAGCAGCCGGCGCAGTTCAGGTTGCACTGGTTGGTAACGGAGATTATCATGAGAGGGGGCACGTGGATATCCTGCTCGGCCATAGCCTCGCGGGTCTTGACCGCCTTTCGCTGGTTGTTGAGCGTACGCCAGAAGAAGAGCGTCTTTCCCGGATCGCGGAGATTGATCTTCAGGGCGTCCTTGAAGAGCGCCTTTATCTGCGAGTCGAATAGAGCGGCGTAAGATTCCTGCATGCTACTTTGGATACGTCTCTGGAAGAACCTTTGCAATCATGAAATTCGTGAACGCCTCCGGCTCCTCGAAGCAGGGCGAGTGTGCGGAGCGCTCGAACCAGACGTATTCCTTTTGCGGCGCCTCGAGCTTCTCGAAATAAGGGTAAGAGACGGAACCGGGAGTGTTGTAGTCGTGGCGTCCCACGCAGAAGTAGACGGGAACTTTGACGCTCGTGATCTCGGAATCGAGTTTTACCTCGAGGAGTTCCTGCCACATGTTCTTCATCGAAAAGACGCTTCCCCTGAGGTAGTTTAAGGATTCGCCGAAGGTGTACTCCTTGGTTGTAAGGAGAACCTTGACGATCATGGAATAATCGGTTTTTCCGAACCACCAGGCTCCGTACTTCGTTAACCACTTGCGCTCTGTCTGGATTCCCTTGAATGCGGGCTTGCCGTTTACGATATCGGTCTTGTATATTCCTGCTTCCGGCGGGCCGACGGATTCGAGTTCCTTCACAGCTTTCTTGTCCCCCCTGCGAATCGCCTCGTCATGACAGAATCTCCAGGATGCATGTTCGTTCGAGTCGCCCCGGACGAACTGGCCTATACCGACGTAGGCATAATAATCCTCAGGATAGCGCGAGATTGCATACATGCCGAGAACGGATCCCCATGAGTGACCAAGGAGGTATATCTTCTCCCGGCCGAACCTTTCCTTGAGGAGCGAGGTGAGTTCGCGGCAATCGGAGATGAACTGCTCGATGTTCATGCTCTCTTTCGGGATTTTGGATGAGTAGGATTTGCCCGCGCCGCGCTGATCCCACATTATTACCACGAAGTGTTTTTCGAGCGCAGGATTGAAGCGTGTTATCAAAGGCATCTCGGCAGAACCCGGCCCGCCGTGAAGGAATAGGAGAAGAGGTTTTGTGATATCCTCTCCCCGGATGAGTATCCACTGGTCCACCCCGCCGAGTCTTACTCTATCCAGAGATGTTATACTTCTTTCAAGAAGCTCGCCTCCCGGACCCTTTATTGCAGGCGTATACGCGCAAGAAACCGCGAAGATTAATGCGAATCCTGCAAGTGCGACTTTAATAAGGTTCAATCCTTCTCCTTTCGCATAATCCGGCTAATTCACCTCGACCAACTGAGGTCGATAATGCTATATGAAATGCAGATGGTGTCAACGAAGCCATTCAGTAAATCTCGAATGCACCATTAGTGATATCGATATGCACTCGCTTTCCCTTGAACGCATCCGCGCCCAGGACGCCGTCCAGCTTGATGAAACCGGCGTCATGGTGGGGATAGGATGTAACGTTCTTTAGCGCGACATTTCTGCCGTTGACGGAAATATCCAACGCGGGCACTTTTACCGCTTCAAACCGCTCCATTCCTCCTGCACCGCCGACTATTTGCGCGGTCTTGCGAGCATTCTCAAAGGAGATTTTCGTAAATAGATTGTCATATACGCCTGTTCTTGATGCACCAGTATCAAGAAAGAAATAGAGGGTCTCTCCTGACATAGCAGCGGTAACGATTGGATAGTCAAGCCAGAACAGGGATGGAGAAGCGTTAGGGACAATCACGGGTTTCTTTATTGTTATATGTTTTCTCAGGTAATCTATCTTGATATCCAGATTCTGGATTGCATTCCAGCCAATAATTCCGTCAATTTTAATAAAGGTCAATCCGAGCATCCTGAACTCAAGATTTTTAGAATCTATGATCATTGCCGGATGGTTCTCTATCTCGAGCTCGCCGATTTTGAGTTTTCTTATGGAAACAGGCTGAATGCCGACCTTCTTTGAGGTAGATGTAAGAGCCTGCGCTTCTGCGGACGATAGGGCAACCACGCCGCAATCCATTGCCGCATCAGAGGATAGTACGCTGAGACCTGCTCCTGTATCGAGCCAGAATCTGCGTTTGTTACCGTTTATTTCGACCTCTATTATCGGGGCGCCGGAAATGCTAAGCCTCATCGGGATTATTATCGAGTCCTTGGGAAAGATGTAGCGTTCGGGAGGCAACAGTCTGAACGAATTGATTAGGGAAATCGCGTTCTCATCGTCATCGGGAATTCCCAATATGGAAAGCGAATCCCACTCGGAGTAAAACAGATATAGACTGCCGAGGATTTTTTGCGAGTTTTCTTTCATTGTAGAATCGTTTGCAGCATGATAAAGCTCTCTGAAGACAGACACCGCTGATGAAAGCTGCCCCATCGACACAAGTCGGAGTCCGCTTATAAATTCAGTCTCCTCAGGGTTGGAACGCAACGAGTCAAGGGCAAGAAAATCCAATTCCTTAGCGGCTTCAAAAAAAATACTATCCCCGGTCCCTCCGAAAGCTGCCGATAAGAGAAGCATAAAAGCGAGCAAAAACTTTTTTATCAAGACTGACTTTCCTTTTCTATGGTTTTACACAGTCTGCAAAGACGTGCCATAATTCAAAAAGTTGCATGACTAAGCCCGTAAAACCAATCGTCACTTTGACAGGGCTTCTTTTGCATCAGCTGTAATCTGTTCCGAAGAGATACGCTTGAGATTGGAAATCCGGGTCGAGAACAGGCCTGCGGCAAGCACGGCAAGACATCCTCCTATCAAAAGCGTGTATGGAGCGCCTATCGCGTCTACAACCTTTCCCATGATAAGATTTCCGAAAGGCAAGGTGCCCATCATTGCTGCAGAGTAGAAGGCCATAACTCTGCCCCGCTTATCGTCGTGAACGATGTTCTGGATAAGCGTGTTGGATGATGCAAGAGTGACCATCATTCCGAAACCGGTTATAGAGGCAAGGGCCATCGTCAGCCAGAATGTTCTCGAGAAAGATACCAGAATGAGTCCTGCGCCGAAAAGAGTTCCGGCAATCGGTATGAATCTCCAAAGAACCGTGAAAGACTTTCGTGAACCGAGAAACATTGCACCGCACAGAGCGCCTACTCCAACAGCGCCCATAAGGAAACCGTAAGTGCTCGAGTCTCCGAATAGCACGACCTTTGCGACAACCGGCATCACAGTAATATACGGCATGGCTATTAGGCTCAGAAAGGAAACAAGAATTAAGAGCGAGCGTATTGGGGCAGACTTTACGGTGTATCGTGTTCCTTCAAGAAGATCTTTGAAGACGCTTTTTTCCCTGCGCTCTGGCCGCTCATAAGAAATCTTCATCGCAAAAAGAGAAGCGATAACGGCAAGGTAAGAAACCGCGTTAACGACAAAACACGCCCGCTCGCCTGCCGCCGCTATGATTATACCCGCTATTGTAGGTCCGATAAGGCGAGCGCCGTTGAACATGGCTGAGTTAAGGGCTATGGCCGAGCCAAGGTCTTCCTTCTTTGAGACCATCTTCACGATGAACGCCTGCCTTGCCGGCATGTCTACAGCGTTTACGAGCCCTAAGAAGAGACCGAGGCCGAATATATGCCATATCTGGATGGTGTTGGTAAAGACGAGAACCGAAAGCAGCGCGGCCTGAAGCATCGAAAGCGTCTGCGTCGCGAGAATGATTCTTCGGCGGTCGAATCTATCAACAAGGACGCCTGCAAAAGGCATTATCAAAAGATTGGGTATCTGGCTCACAAAGCCGACCAGGCCCAAAAGGGTCGCCGAACCCGTAAGCTTGTATACAAGCCATGCCATCGCCACCTGCTGCATCCAGGTTCCGATTAAGGAGACGCCCTGACCTAAAAAAAACAGTCTGTAATTGTAATGTTTGAGAGCCCTCAACGTATGAGCGAGATTCCGCCTTCGGTTGTTGATGAATCTGGATATATCAAGCAATTCCGGAAACTCCCTTTGTCGACTGGAATTCTTCGAGATGCGTATAAATAATGATTACCGGCACCCCGGATAATGATGTCATTTGAGATGCAATTATAATCTCCAGTCGAACGGTGTCAACTCAATCGTGCTGCAAGATACTAAGCCGCGGTATTTGCAGGAACACGAATTATCATCATCTAACCGTTCAAAAGTCCCATAACAACAACGTCATGGTAGCCGCCTGAATCGTGGTGGGCTTCTCTTTTTACACCTTCTCTCTTGAACCCGAGTCTTTCCAAGAGCGCCAGGCTCCTCGCATTGAAATCGTAAACCTCGGCCTCTATCCTGTGGCAGCTGCGGGAAAAAAGTTTGCTAACAAGAAGAGAGAGCGCCTCATAGGCGTAACCCCTGCCGCGCTCCTCGCCAAGCCCGAACCGTAGCCATGCAAATCGCTTGCTGGAGTCCATCCAGTTTATCCTAATGTATCCTATCGGTCTTTCTGAATTATTAAGCGCTATCATGAAATACAACTCCGATTGCGACTCTATCGACTTTCTTATGCTTTCCTTTTCATCTTCGAGGGTGATATTGCTATCTTCATCCAGCGCCATGCTTTTGAAATAAGGCTCCGATTTCCATCGGAATACATCCGAGGTGTCATCTAAAGTAACCCCTCTCAGGGATATCCGTTCTGCCTTGAGTATTGATTCTTTCATGGTTAATTCTAAACGTCGAGCGGAAGAAATCAAGAACATGGAGCCAAATGTTTTTTATAAGATCGCGCTTCCGGGTGTTGACAACCCTAGTATGCTGGCTAAACTCCCTAACGATGAACCCGGCTGAAAGGATAAAGTTGCTGAACGATTATATTGCTCTTCATCCGTCATCAAAAGCGTTTGCACGCCTTGCAGAAGCATATGCGGAAGCGGGACAGGTAGACTACGCTCTGGGTCTCATTGAAAAGGGGCTCAAGGAGCACCCCCATTATCTGCCTGCGCTGGTTCTGCGCGCGCAGTATCTTTTGAGACAGAATCAGCCTTTCAAAGCGGAGGAATCCCTGAGGGGAGCCTTATCGGTCGATCCTGCAAACATTGACGCGCTGAGGATGCTTCTTGAGCTTGAGATGAAACGCGAGGCTGCAGGGCGCGGGATGACGGCAAAAAAATTGGCCGCCCTCGATCCGGGCGACCCTCTTGCACAAAAGGCGCTTTCAGAAGAGACAAAACAAATATCCCCCTTTACAACGCGCAGCGTAGCAGAGCTTTACGAAAGCCAGGGATACTTGTCGGAAGCGCTCCGAATCTATAGGGAAATATTGCGGCTGAATACTGAGGATAAGGAAATCGGCGCAAAAATAAATGAGCTGGAGGCTCGAATCAATGGAACAAAGACTTCGTAAGCTTAAGCTTAAAATGAAGAAGGAAGGCCTTGACTCTCTTCTCGTGACGAATTTGACCAATGTCAGATATCTTACAGGTTATTCCGGCTCTAATGGATACGTTTTCATCGCAGAAAACGTTCATTTTTTTACCGATTTCAGATACCAGGAACAAGTAAAGCGTGAGGTTACTAAAAGAGCCCGCATCCACATCATCACAAAGGGTTTTTTTGATGCATTAGGCTCGGTACCCGGACTAGGAAAGCTAAGGATGATTGGATTTGAAGCCGATAAGGTAACCGTTTCTTTTCTTGAGGAGCTTAAAAAGAGCCTGAAGAAGCAGGGAAACTTCAAATGGGTCCCTACGAAGAATCTAGTCGAGGATATGCGCAAGGTCAAAGACCAGGAGGAGGTCGAGCACATTGCAAAAGCCGCTGCAATAACGGATAAAACCCTCAAGGAGGTATTCCGGCTCGTGAAGCCTGGCGTCACTGAACAGGATCTTTCCGCAGAGATAGCTTTCAGATTCATGCGGTATACAGCCTCTCCTCCGGCATTCGACTCGATAGTTGCATCAGGGCCCAACAGCGCCATGCCTCATGCGCATCCAACAAACCGCAGGCTCCGCAAGGGAGATTTTCTGACATTCGATATAGGCGCGCGCTGGAATGGATATTCCGCGGATCTTACGAGAACGGTGGTCATAGGAAGGGCGGGTGAAAAGCACAAGGAGATTTACAAAATCGTTCTCGACGCTCAAAGAAAGGCTCTTGAAGGCATCCATGCGGGAATCGAGGCAAGAAAGGCGGACGCCCTCGCAAGAGACGTTATTAAGGCTGCAGGCTACGGCGAGTATTTCGGGCACAGCCTTGGGCATGGAGTAGGGCTTCAGACCCATGACGGCATAGCTCTTTCCTCGCTCGCGAAAGACAAGGTTCCGGAAGGCGCGGTTGTTACCGTGGAACCGGGCATATACATCCCCGACTGGGGCGGCGTAAGGATTGAGGATCTTGTACTTGTTTTGAGAAACGGCGTTAAGCTTCTCTCGCATTCCCCTCGCGGGAAGCTGCTGGAGCTATAGGAGGCATAATTGAAGCTTTCGGATATAGAGAGATTGATGAAACTGCTTGGCGAGTCGGATCTCGCCGAGGTTGAGATTCAATACGGCTGGCGGAAAAAAATTCGCCTGAGCAAATTCGCTGGCCAGGTAAGAGTTGAGCAAATACCAGTTTCGCCCGCTTTAACTTCTCGCGAGACACAAACGACGCATCCGGTTGATACAAAGATGACAGAAAAGCAAGAGTCTGTTGAGGCGCCGAAAAGAGCGGCCAATCTGATTGCCATAACCTCGCCGATGGTCGGCACATTCTACCGCGCGCCAGCTCCTGACGCTCCTCCCTATACCGAGGTCGGAGAAATGGTCAAGCCCGGAACCGTTGTCTGCATAGTGGAAGCCATGAAGCTCATGAACGAGATACAGTCGGATGTATCGGGCAAGGTTGTCGAGATACTTGTGGCGAACGAAACGCCAGTAGAGTACGGTCAGGAACTCTTCCTTATAGAACCGATGTAATATGTTTACAAAGGTTCTTATCGCAAACCGCGGAGAAATAGCCGTCCGAATCATACGCGCGTGCAAGGAGCTCGGCATTGGAACGGTTGCCGTCTACTCCCAGGCCGATTCTGAAGCCCTGCATGCCCGTCTTGCCGACGAAGCCGTATGCATAGGACCACCTCTTGCGTCCGAAAGCTACCTTAAAGTCACCAATCTCATAAGCGCTGCTGAAGTTTCCGGCTGCGAGGCGGTTCATCCAGGATACGGTTTTCTTGCAGAAAATGCGCGCTTTGCCCAGGCTGTTTCGGAGTCAGGGCTTACATTCATAGGACCGACTCCCGACAATATTACAAAGATGGGCGATAAAAGTCTTGCCAAGCAGACGATGCGCGCCGCAAGAATTCCGGTCATACCGGGTTCGGAAAAGGACGTAAAATCCGTCGCTGAGGCTAAGAAACTTGCGTCGGAGTATGGATATCCGGTGCTCTTAAAGGCCGCCGCAGGAGGAGGGGGAAAGGGTATGAGACTCGCGAGGGACGAGAAGGAGCTTGAAGCCGGCTACAAGATGGCAAAAGCCGAAGCCAAAGCCGCCTTCGGGGACGACAGGCTCTATCTTGAAAAATATATCGAGAAGCCTCGGCACGTTGAGATTCAGATTATTGCGGATTCTTTTGCTAACATCGTTCATCTGGCCGAGCGCGAATGCTCCATCCAGCGCCGCCACCAGAAGCTTATTGAGGAGTCGCCATCGCCTGCCGTAAACGAGGCGCTCCGAAAAAGGATGGGCGAATCGGCTGTTGCGGCTGCAAAGACCATAGGGTATCAGAGCGCAGGGACAATAGAGTTCCTTCTGGATGCGTCAGGAAACTTCTACTTCATGGAGATGAATACGAGGATTCAGGTCGAGCATCCGGTTACCGAGATGATCTCTGGATACGACCTCCTAAAGGAACAGATACGGGTTGCTGCAGGAGAAAAGCTTTCCGTAACGAAGGATGTCTTAAAACCTTACGGTCACGCAATCGAGTGCCGCATAAACGCGGAGGATCCTGACCGGGACTTCATGCCCACTCCGGGCAAGATAACGTTCCTGCACCTTCCTGGCGGTCCTGGCGTCAGGGTTGACACCCACATCTTTGCCGACTACAAGATTCCGCCTAACTACGATTCTCTCATCGCCAAGGTGATAGCATGGGGAGAAACGAGGGCCGAGGCAATCGTACGCATGCGCCGGGCGCTCGAGGAGTTCTACATCGAAGGCGTCAAGACGACCATCCCCTTCCACCTGAAGGTTCTGGACGATACGGAGTTCCAGAAGGGCAACTTGCATACGAGCTTCATCCCCGAGATGGCGGAACGGCTGAAGGTTTCCGAAGATAAGTAATACGTCATACCATATCAGGATATCCTGTTCTTCAACATCTGGAGAATAAAGGGCAAGCCCCTTGACAACCCTTTTTTTCAGCCTAAATTTATAGTATAAGCCATCCGAGGAGGTGGTTTTATGAAAAACATACGTCGTCTTACAGGTGTTTTTGTTGTCACAGGAGTGGCGTTATCGATAACTGCTGCGTTTGCAACTGGTACGGTGTCTTCACAGGTAATCGATGGTGTCGCTTACGTTTATCATACGGACGCCAACTGGAACTGCTGTCCGGATACGGTCATGGAGATAGTGCCGAATTCGGACTCGGCGGACATAATAGACATCTTTGAACACGACCTGGGCACTCACCCATGCAAATGCATGTGCTACTTCGACTTCACCCATAAGCTCGAGGGGCTTGCTCCCGGATACTACACGGCAAGGGTCTGGGAGGTCTTCCGGGATAACGAACCTGAACCGGCTGGAACTACAACTTTCACGATACCTTTCCAGACAGGCAGCCTGTCCTTTTCTTCGGACATGAGCAGCTGCCACGATGAACCGGGAATAGAAGAAGGTATCCACCTTCAGACCAAGGCATCCATCGAGTCTGCATCCCCCTTTGCTGCTCAATCAGTAGAAATATGTTTTACTATAGAAGCCGAGAGTCAAATTATACTTGCGATTTACAACTCCGCCGGCATAAAGGTTCGCGATCTTTATGGCGGCGTTCAAGACGCAGGAATGCACTTTGCCGGATGGGATGCTTGTGACAATCACGGAAACAAGGTTCCCAGAGGAACATACTTTGTGATTCTTGGGATTGGGAATAATATACACACACTACCTCTAATCGTTTTAAGGTAGTTTAAAAAAGGAGAGTACTATGAGGTCTTTTAAGGTCTTAGCGCTCTGTTTATTTGCGGGAATCCCGGTTTCTTCTCTGTTTGCGTCTGGAACCGTATGGTCAGAGGTCGTCAATAATGTCGCCTATATTCATCACGATAAGGCGGAGTTCAACTGCTGTCCGGATATGGTATTCGAGATGGAAAAGAATGGCAACTTCATTGACATCTATGAAAAGGATAAGTGCACAAATCCCTGTCTCTGCGATTGCGAGTTCGACTTCACCCACAAGCTCGAAGGTCTCGAGCCCGGCACTTACACCGCAAAGGTGTGGGAGTCTTCGCAGTGCGACGATAAGTACAGCCTTTCTGGCTCGACCGTTTTCAAGATAGAAGCCAAAACCGATCTTCCTAGCAATCAGAGTCTGATGAGCGAATGCGGCGGATGGACCGGCACGGGCGAGCATCCGTTTCCGGAGATGCCGTGGCTTTCCTCTGAAAGGATTGTTATAAACGATGTAAAGATAGAATACATGCTTCCCGAGAACGCGTCTCCGGAGATTACAATCTATAACATTCTTGGTGTAAAGATAAGGTTTTTTTCGCCCGGGCCGCAGTCTCAGGGAATCCATTCTTTTAACTGGGATACACGCGACGATAAAGGAATTGCGATGCCGAAAGGAGTGTACTTCGTTAGGCTCGAGGTTTTGGGCTTTGCAAGAAGCCTGCCCCTTGTTGTCTTACGGTAGGAGGATTGAAACATATCCTGGATTAAAGGAGGAAGAATGAAGCTTAAGGTATTACTGGCATGTACGATAGCGCTGACAGGCGCTGCATCGGCCGCTTACGGGTCGGGCACAGTATGGTCAGACGTCAAGGATAATGTTGCATACGTGCATCACGACAAAGCGGAGTTTAACTGCTGCCCGGACATGTTTTACGATATCGAAATCGCAGGGAAGATTGTAAACATATATGAAAAAGACCTCTGCACTCACCCCTGTGATTGCAACTGCGAATTCGATTTCGTGCACAAGCTCGAAGGCCTTGAAGCGGGCGCATACACCGCAAAGGTCTGGGAAGCAAGCTGCGACAACAACTACAGTCTTGCAGGAACCACCATCTTTAACATCCCGGAAGAGATTCCGCAGGCGAACAACACAAGCATAATGAGCGAATGCGGAGGCTGGACGGGCGCCTGGGATGATCTTTTCCCGGATGACATAAAGCTTTCGGCAAACACGCCTGTTCTTAATGATGTGACAATCAGCTACATCCTTTCTGATGTTTCGCAGGTTTCGCTGATAATATACGACGCGGCGGGCAGAGAGGTAAGGAAGCTTGACGCAGGGACACAAACGGCAGGCAAGCATGAGCAAGTATGGGATACGCGAGACAACACAGGAGCAAGGGTGCAAAGAGGCGTTTATTTTATAATGCTATATGCAGGAGGAAGCATTAGAACCCTTCCATTGCTTGTGTTGAAGTAACGGCTCGACGAGTAAAGGAGGGGTAAGACGAGAAAAAATATGCACTATCCCTGATTTTATTGTTTGCGGTTTCTGGTTTAATGCATTTACAGGCATCAGGAACTGTGTGGTCAGAGGTCATGGATAATGGTGCATACGTGCATCACGACGACTCCGAGTTCAACTGCTGCAATGATTTCTTAATCTGGTCAGAGCATGATTCCAGCGATTATAAACATCTACGAACTTGACTCCTTACACGGCTGCAGCTGCACATGTTTTTACGATTTCACTCACGAATTTACCGGTCTAAAACCGGGTTCGTACACGGCAAAGGTCTGGGAAGTTCCTTACGAGACTTATAAACTTGCAGGTACAACCGAATTCGTGATCCCCGTTCAGAGGGGCTCGCCATCCACAACCAGTTCAAAAGGACCCTGTCACTGGTTTCCGGGAGTTGCGGAACAAGAAGCATCTTATGGCATCGAGTTTAAGAATTTATCCTTCTCGCCGGTGGAGATTTCTTTCACCATGCCGGAGCCAACAAGCGTCACCGTCTCCATCTTTGATGTTGCAGGCAGGACGGTACGCACTCTTACGGAAGGCTACAAGGGAAGCGGAGAGCATGCACTGACATGGAATTCTCAAGATGAGACAGGAAAGTTCGTACCTAAAGGAGTATACCACGTGCGATTGACTATACCCAAATTCTCGAAAAACCCTCTCTTTGGTAATTCTGCGCTAGCTGAGTATCGGTTTTGTGGATAAGGTGAGGAAAATGTGTGGATAAATCGGAAATTACTCCTTGCAAGTAGACCATTTGCAGCCCCTTGACAAGCGCCTTATTTTTGTTTACAATATATGGTAAACATAAGGAGTAGCATGTGAGATTACCTAACCCGAAGATGAAGATTTTCGAGTTCATACAGGAGTTTGCGGCCGACAGAGGCTATCCGCCGTCAATCCGCGATATAGCAAAAGGTCTCGGCTACCAGAGTACGAAAGCCATTAAGATTCATCTCGACGATCTTGCCCGTGACGGCGTAATCAAGCGTCAGCCGGGAAGAGCGCGCGCTATACAGGTCGAACCATGGGGCATACCGATTCTAGGACGTGTTCCGGCAGGTACGCCTAATCTTGCGGTACAGGATGTTGAAGAGATATTCTCCGCCACCCGCTGGAGACGCTCTTTCATGCTTCGGGTCAAGGGCGATTCGATGATTAACGCCGGGATTATGGAAGGCGATCTTGTTGTTGTGGACCCTCGCCAGCAAGCGAAACCCGGCGATATAATCGTTGCAAGACTTTACGACGAAGCAACCGTTAAAAGACTGATTATGCACGAAGACGCCTACGCTTTGAAACCCGAGAATCCTGCATATGAGCTCATCAAGGATCATTTCGACGTCGTCGGCAAGGTTGTAGGCGTCATCAGGGAATACGTTTAGAAAATTACTCATAGGTCTCTGAGTAGAAGGCCCCCTCCGGGGGCGAGGGAGGGATAAGGGGGAGGGAACCTTGATGATTGACAAGCCTCTTATTTAAAAATAGTACGGCCTTAGGAGGACCCAAAGGTGAAGGCCGCCTTGACGGCCTTTTTCATCAATTTCCTATTGGGATGGTGGTATTTAGTCCAGTTTTCCGACAACCTTCTCGACCGCTTCGAGTATCTCGCCCGAGCGGACAGCCTCGGCCATCGCGTTGTTGTCGTCGAACAACGGCCTGTCTTCATCGAGATGAGCAACGTGCTTGCGGATCGCATTGTACGCGGCTTTGGATGCGGGTCCGGGCTCGGCGTCGCGGAAGTCGAACGCCTGCGCGGCCGCGATGAGCTCGATGCCCAGAACGCCGTAAGCGTTGTCTAGTATCTGACGGGTCTTTAAGGCTGTTGTCATTCCCATCGAGACAAAGTCCTCCTGGTCGGCGGCTGAGGGGATTGAGCCGTTTGCCGCCGGATGCGAGAGAACCCGCTGCTCGTTGACGAGCTGGCAGGCCGTGTACTGCGAAAGCATGAGGCCTGAGAACATGCCGCCGCCGCGCGTGAGAAAGCCGGGAAGGCCAGCAGACAGCGCCGGATTCATGAGCCGGTTAAGCCGGCGCTCCGATAGAACGCAGACCGTCGAGACGGCGAGACCCAAAGCCTCCAGCGCGAAAGCCAATGGCGTGCCCTGGAAGTTGGCGCCCGTGATAACCTCTTTATCGTCCGGGAAGAAAAGGGGATTGTCGCCGACGCCGTTCAGCTCGATTTCGTACATCTCGCGAGCGAAGCGCCACGAATCCCTTGCCGCGCCCGCAACCTGGGGCGTCGAGCGAAGACTGTATGCGTCTTGAACGCGCTTGCCCTTGCGTTCGAGGAGTTTTGAGCCCTGCATAAGCTTGCGCAGATTGGCCGCTACCGTCACTGCGCCGGGGTATCCGCGCGCCTTGTGAAGACGCTCGTCAAGGCACTTGGTGTTGATGTTGAGGGCCTCCATGGTCATGGCGGATGCGATGTCGTGCATCTTGAGCCAGCGCATGGTCTCGGGGAGCATTATGCAGCCCCAGCCGTTGATGACGTTGGAGCCGTTGATGGTCGCCAGGCCGTCGCGCGCCTCATACTTGATGGTTGGAACCTTTGCACGCTTCATAGCCTCCGCGCCCGGGAGCCGCTCGCCCTTGTAGAACGCCTCGCCCTCGCCCATGAGAACGAGAGCCATCTGGCCCATCGGCGAGAGGTCCCCGCACGCGCCCACTGAGCCGCGCTTGCACATCACGGGATGCACGCCTGCATTGAGCATTGCCGCAAGCGTCTCTACGATAACGGGGCGGCAGCCCGAAAGCCCGTTGCACAGGACATTTATTCGCGTCGCTATTGCCGCACGTACAACCTCCTCAGGCATCGGCTCGCCTATGCCTGCCGCATGCGAATAGATTAAATAGCGCTGGTAAGCCTGGGTCTGTTCTGGCGTCAGAACGACCTCCGAAAACTCGCCAATTCCCGTTGTAACCCCGTACATAATCTCCCTTTTCTCAATCTTCTCCTCGCACATGGCCCGGCAGCGCTTGATTCGCTCCCACGCCTCGGAAGCGATCTCGACTTTCTCGAAACCCCTTGCAACGCGTTCTATATCTTCAATCTTCAAGTTCTTGCCTGAGAAAACAACAGCCATAATTCTCCTTTCATTAGAGGGATAATGTGAATTTTCCATGAGCATACCTTAAAGGCGCAAAAAGTCAAGCAGGCGGCGCCACTCAGAGGAACGCAGGATATCTCTTCGTGTTGCCCCTGCTCGCTTCACACTCTTTTTGCGTAAAAAAACAGTTATTTAAGGTATAGTATTGACAAATTAAAGAAGTCGAGTATTATGCGTCTTAGCGAAAAAGATTTAAAAAAAATTGTTTTTTTGTGATCTTGAATATTCGCACAGGAGTCCAAAGGAGGAAAACAATAAAACGGCTTTGCTAAAGCCAAGGAGGAGTAATGCGAAAATCATTCGCATCACTTTTCGCCGTTCTAGCCCTTGCAGGCTCGGCTTACGGTGTGCTCGTGAACGAGACCATAATCATACACCAGGACAAATTCGAAAAAGGCGCGACTGACCTTCACTTCATCGCCTACCAGTCCGAACCCGGCATATACATCAAGGATTGGAAGGTCACCACGAATCCGCCGTTCCCCTCCATCGCCGGCTGGCTTGACGACTACCCCATTGGCGACGGCGACCCTCACTGCGTGCACGTTGACTGCTGGGGAACCGTTATCCCTTACTGCACAATGGTGACCATTGACGTCAAACTCGAACTCACCGACTACAACAAGATTATCATTGACAGCATCCTGTGGACGTACGATGAAAAACCCGAAGACCCGGATAACCCGGTTGACACCGTTGACTCCGAGGTGCCTGGCCAGGGTTTTGAGGTCGACTATATCGACGAAGCGGGCAATTCCACCTACATATTCCGCAACACGAGCGAGGAGCCCGTAATAGTCAGGGACTTTCGCTACGCCCGCAACCAGAAGGAACCCATCCCCGGTCCGAAGCTATTTGAATGGCAGGGCTGGACGGATAAGGAACCCGATTTCGTGGTAGAACCCGGTGGAAAATACATCATTCCATTGAAGGACATGAAACCCGGTCTCTACTTCTTTGCGCGCTACGATCTCTATAAGCCGGGCAACACGAAAAACGGAGACGTGCTTGTAGCCAAGGGTACGCAGGTACACGAGGACCAGACAAAGCCCGGCAAGGTTATGGGCATAAAGGAATCCGGCCTCCTGCCCGATGTCAAGTTTATCGACGTCAACTCCTATCCTGAGTATTCGGAGATTCGCTACCAGCTGCCCAAGTCCACCATCGCGAACGTTACTTTATATTCGGTGACCGGAGAGAAGGTGGTTACCCTCGTAAACGAACGCAAGTCTGCAGGCGCCTACACCATCCACTGGGACGGAACCGATGCGAACGGCAGGCGCGTTTCAGCTGGCCTTTACATCTGCAAGCTTTCAGCGGATGGAATCGAAGCATCCGAAAAGATGGTTCGCGTAAAATAAAGTCTACACCATAGCCTGGTTCCTTATACATGAAGGCCCTCTCTGTTCCAAGCAGGGAGGGCGCCTCTATTGGGAAAGCTCCAAACCCGTATCTTATGAGAACAACTATTGACTATTCTCAACTTTGAAGTAGACTTTTTATCAAAACCAGGGAGTCAGTATGACAAGATTCTTACCGCTGCTGCTTTTGGCGGCATTCTCATTACAGGCTGAGGAGCTAGTGAAAGTTACACGGGATCCAAGACCGAATCCCGATTACGTTTCTTACGCTGAATGGCGCGCTGAGAATCCCCTCATGGGCGCTCTTAAGACCGGTCCGGTAATAGTCCGCAAGGCGGCATCCGCAAGAACTGAGGCCCTAGCCGACAAAGGTCTCGTTGCCCTTGTAGTCGCTGAATATCTTAAATTGCCGCTCAAGGACGACATCGATCAATGGATATACGACGCTGAAGCCCGCGGTTTTATCATCGAAATGAGCAACTACTCGAATGAAGGAACTGTTGAAGACCTTAAGAAATATCTCAAGACTTTGCGTACAGAGGGGCTAGTGGGCGCCGTGCTCGTGGGCAATCTGCCTGCTGCATGGTTCCAGGTCTGCGACGACTGGGGCGCTGACGGCGGATTCAACCCGCCGGACGACTGGTACGAGGAGTTTCCTACCGATCTTTTTCTTGCCGATCTTGACGGAAAATGGGAGGACGATTCCTTGCACGTTGGAGACGCATCCAATCCGATGACGGAGGGAACAGACGGCATATACGACTCTCATTCGGGCAACAAAGGCGCGGATATATGGGTCTCGCGCATAGACGCTTCCCACATCAAGCTCGAGGAGGAGATTGCACTATATCATGAATACTTCTCGCGTGTCCACAAGTACAGGCAAGCGGAGCTCACCTACCCATCGAAAGGGTATTTCTATATCGACAACGACTGGCGGGACGGCTTTTACGACAACAAGATGACCCTTGTCTGCGACGTTGTAGACGAAATACGCGACACCAATCTTACCTGCGCGACCGACTACAAGAACCGGCTCGCCGAAGACGGTCTTTTCATGGCGGTATGCGTGCATTCATCTCCCGATGCCCACTATTTTGTGGCGCCCAACAACCCGGATTACGATATGCTTCAAAGCTGGCTTCTTCCGTCTCTCGCGCCTAAATACGGATTCTATAATCTTTTTGCCTGCTCCAACTGCCGGTGGGTTGAAAAGAACTGCATGGGAAGCATGTATCATTTCTTCGGCTCAGGGTTAGCCTCAATCGGCTCGACCAAGACAGGCTCCATGCTCAACTTTGACGTGTTCAACTCCGTTCTCGGTTCGGGCGCAACCTGGGGCGACGCCTGGCGCGAACTAACGAATTTCTGGATCTCGGATAACGACTATTATCCGAAAGTGCAGTGGGCGCGCTCCTGGTTTATGGGACTCTGCATACTCGGCGACGGCACCCTTGATATGAAGGAACAAAAACCCGTTGCGATTGCCGAGGCTCCACTGAATCAACCCATTTCGCTTGAAGTAACGCCCTTTGCACGAGAAGCCGTTGAGCTGCGCTTCAGTTTGTCGAATGAATCCCTTGTAAGAATAGATATATACGACGCTTCAGGACGGTTGGTTGCGGGTCTCTCGAACGGAATCATGGGTTCGGGAACGCACATGTTTGCATGGAGACCAGACAATGCGTCTCAGGGTGTTTACTTTGCAAGATTGGATGCTAACGGACAGTCAGCCGTTCGCAAAATTACTATAATAAGATAGCTAAAAGCGTTATCGGATATCTGAAAGACTGAGTCTTCGACTCAAGCACTCAGTCAACCTTGACGATTTTTACGACCGTGCGTTCTTCGTCCTTGGCAAAGTAGGTGCCTGCCGGGAGGTTGGAGATGCTCACCCTGCCTTCGCTTAAGACATTCTCCATCACCCTGCCCGATGCGTCAACCACCGCGCTTGCGCCCGGCGCAGAGACGTAAGGTCCTCTGGAGATAACGGCGGACGGCAGAAAGGGCGGCAGAACCGGAGGCAGCTCGAGAACGCCGGAAGCGCTGTCCGGCAGGAAGATGAGGGCTTGAAGACGACCGTATTGGCATTGCCCTAACTCATTCAACGTTCTAAATTTCAATAAGATTGTATGTTCACCTTCATTCGTCAAGTGTATAAAAACCTGATCCAAAGGCATCATATTAGCATCTACGTTATAACGTATTGAATTTCTTACTGTGTCTCCGTCAAGTAAAAGATACCCAATTCCTCTTTTTTGAGCACCCCCTGATGCAACCAGAATCTGACAAGTTGTATCAAGGGAAAACTCCAGCTTTAAGATAGTTGTATCTATATTCTCTGCACCGGGTGCAATCACAGCATCTTGGTAAGCTTCAAGTAAAATTGATTGTCCTCCAAAGAGCAAGCCTCCAAACACTAATAACAAAAGCGCAACCTTCCGCATAGGGTTCTCCTTTTTTAAGGTTAACGTTCTATTTTAAGTTACTTGGAAGGTTTGTCAAGACCAAATTACCTACCATCCAACAGTTCCTAATGAACCTTTGGATTTTCCTGAAACACGACCCTGTTTGATAAAAGAAGCATACTCAATTATCTCTGAATTGTAAAGTTCTCTGCTCAAATGTCTTAACTCATCCAAGCCATCGCCCTCATTCCCACCTATAGACACAATGGGTATTTCACTAGTTACTTCTGGTGCTACGCTACCTTCAATAGTTAGCTCTAGGTCACCACCCAAGTATACACTCATCGATAAGTTGTAGTAGGCACTAGATGAAAATGGTATTCTACCCATCTGGCATGTAATCTGGATAAGATACCAGACTCCCGTTTCTAACTCTGTGTTACCTGCAATAGCTGTTGTCTGTGGTACTTTTCCTTCAAGTCTATCATTCTTAATAGAAACACTAAAAACATTACTTGAGTAGTTCAAAAGTTCATGGTCCGTTGACGGGTTACTACAATACCAAAGGAACTGGAATGAATTCCGACCTAGAGGCCAGTTGGCGTAAAAATTAATAGGCTGCCCTGCTGAAACCTTTTTCAGCGCGGGTCTGTTAAAGAAGCCTGTATCGTACCACCCCCAGCCTGTAGGCAAAGTTACCTGCTGACCTGAAACCCCGGGGAAGCTTTTTATTATCGAGTCCTTGCCTTCGTTGCATGGGAAGTAGAAGAAAAGTCCGGGCGTGCCTGCGGCTTGTTCGCCTGAAAAGTGGTCCGAATAGCCTCCGCCCGCAATCCGCCACTGTATTGCCTCAACGAAAGGCTTTGACGTCGGCAGGACAAGCGTGCCGTGCTCGTCGGTCGTAGTTGCGCCAAGGTAGGCGCCCGAAATCTGGTCCCACATCTCCACATTGATTGCCGCAAGCCGCTTCCCGCGCACCATATCTGAAAGCTCCTCGATGTTTTTTGGAGGGTTCGCATCGTAAAAGGCGCTCATGTCGCGCAGACGAACCACTTGCTTTGAAGGGTATTCGTTCTTGAAGCTTACGGTCCCGACACGAACCACCTCAACGGTGCGCGTTGTCGAGCCGAGTATGTCCTTGAGCGACTCCGATTCCGGCGGAAGCGACTTGTATGTGCGCACCTTTTCGTTCTGGAGAGCGCCAGAATCCGTATCTCCAGTGATGAGTATCGGATGTACGACCTCATCAGCGGTACCCGTATCAGATAATACGCACCCAACGCCAACAATTCCGACTTCCTCTTCCGAGGTCCCGGAGTCGCCAATACCGTATATGTTATTGACGTTTACATCGTCGGCGCCGCTTCCAGAATCGGAAAGGTTGAGAACGTAATCGACTTCAATCCAGAACTCCGTCACGCGGATTTCCGTGCTTGCGCCGACGCCTACGGACCTCGCTCCCGCTTCAAGATCATCAACATCGCTCCATGTCCAATCCATACCGGTTTCAGGATTGGTTGTAAGCTCGTCTGAATAGTTGCTTAGAGTGGTCGTCAGTGTCCAGGACGTTGCCCCGTCTCGATCACGACCTCCAATTACCCAAAGGTTGACCACCACCGCAGTTCCTGCGCCGACCTTTGCGGCGGTCATGCAGGCTTTAACCGATTTTATGGCGCCCATTTCGGATGTTACTGATGGATCAGCTAGATTCTCGCTCTCCTTTACGTTGGAAGCGGATGTAGAGACGCCGGTTAAAGGGTTCAGGTCGGAGGTGCTCCCGTAATGGGTAACGCCTCCGTAAACCGACCAGTTCTGGAAAGTGCCCGCAGAGTTGGGCCGAAGCGTCAGTACAGGCATAAGCGCCTCAGGAAAGCGTGATGGTCAGTTCAAGTTCCCATATCTGGCCCGATGGTTTGGCGCCCTGCGATGATACCTTGCGGTTTAGGTTTTTGCCGGCGTCCGATGATGCGTTAACGACCGTGAACTCTTTCCAGTCGTAGTTGGCGTCCGATGTCCCGAATGTCGAGCGGAAAACAACCTTCTGATCGGCGCCATAGACGGGATAGCCGGAGTTCATCGCCTTGTATGTCTTATTCGTTGATGCCTGGAGTCCGGTCTGAGTTGCCGTCGCCGCGGTGTCCGAATCGCCCACCCCAAGGTAGGCGTTTGAGTTATCGTATTTTGTTCCGCCGGTGCCTGCCGCAAGCTTCCAGAGCTCGTCTATGCCTTCGTTAAGGAGCAGGTTTCCGGAAAAGATATCGACTTCATAGGCTTCGATTTGTTTGAAGGCGGCTTCGTCCCTGTATTTCAGAATCCGCCAGGTGCAGTTTTCCTGGATATTTTCATGCATTGAACTCATTATCTCTCCTTTTTTTAATTGATTATTCGCTGTCCTCATGATACTCAACTGTATATCTGAGGTTGAAGTCCTGTTCGCCGGATGTGCTTATTATCGAAATCGCCATCGCCGAGTCGGTTATACGGAAATCGGCAATCGGCTTGCTGACCCAGCCGCGTGCACCGACAGTGGTTTCGTCTCCGGAGCCGCCTATCTGAATCTTGCGTCCGGACGTGTAATCCTGGCTTGCGCCGTGAACGTAAACCTCGAAGTTAGTCTGCGGAGCATTCGTCGGATTAAAGAGCGCAATGGAGTCCACCCATATGGGATTCGGCAGCTTCTGGACGTCCGCTGTCTCTTCCTCAGTGGTACCGACGTCTGACTCGATTATTGGGTTCGTAAAAGCCTTTCGGTTGCGAAGACGCGAAACGCCTCCTGCGAATATCTGACCGTGAGCCGTGTAGTCGGGTTTAATGACCCTGTCGACACCCGCACAGCGCATTACTATGCGGTGCCTCAGCGCCCTTGCCGCAACCTTTACGACGTTCCCCGGCGGTATATCGAGCTTTGCCACCTGTTCAGCCGTGCGGAACGTTGCGTGAGTGGGATCGTCAAAGCTCGGTTCGGGCACCGTTGCGGCTTCCTTTCCGTAGGTGTAGCATATCTCGTAAGCCTCAGGCGCTTTCGCCCCCGTGGGCTGAGGTATGGCGACCTCAACTCCTCCGTCGACAGGAGTCGCCGCTAGATAACTCGTCTCAGTCTGCCAGCAGAAGATAAGGTCCTGACCAACAATGAAGTCGTGTTCCGCCCACTTCGTGAAGTTCTCGCCCGAGATCATGGAGGCGACCTTGAGCCTGTACTTGCCGCCGACGTTGAGGCCCTTGGCCGTTACAACCGGACTCGTTGGCGAATGCCTGATCCCGTAATCAACGTAATTCATCCCGTAAGCGGCATGAATTATCTCGTCGGTCTCGAATGGCGAAGCCTCAAGACGGTATTTTTCGGCGTAAGGGCACACGAAATACTCAGCCGTTGAGGCGTCCGGAAGATTATCCTCACAAACTACGTAGTTTGAGCCTGAATCGGTAATTTTGGAGAACCAGCTTTCGTCGGATTTAACCAGATAGTAATAACCAGGAGGAGACTGAATCCAGAGGTCATCGACCCATGCCGTGCAGCCTGATTGCGTAGGCATGGTAAAGCTGCATTTTTTGAGATTCGTCGTATCGCGCTGTCCCTGCCCCCAGTCGCCTATCCAGACTTTGACGTCAGCCAATGGCGTACCTGATTTCAGGTTGACTCGTTCGAGCGTTAATGCGTTCACAGCGGCGGTCGTGCGTCCAAAACCCTCAAGAAGAACAGTCTCTACACCCTCCCATGAAGAGCCTGCGCGAGTTCCGTGAAGGATGATAGGCATTGGGATATTTCTGCCCTTGGGCAAATCAGGCAGCTCGGGCGTCGAACCCGGCGGCTGAGGCGCACCCGGCGTCTCAGAGATTCCCGGCACCATTGACTGCGCGACGAGCTTGCAAGTGATGTTGAGTCTCTGAGCAATATCAACCGTTATGGCTCCGGCGCCCGTCTGCCTGCAGTTAGCGAGCGCTACCTTATTGGAAGGCAGACTCGATACCACGGAGAGACTAAAAGAATCCGACTTCCTTGTATTATATGATGTCCCGGTCCTGTGCGCGGGTCTTGGAGTTGTTGTGGCGTATGAATGGTCAAGGATTATATAGTTGCCGCCTCCGGAAGTATCGGTAAGTGTTACGATTTGCGCCTCCCCTACCGTAATTCGCTTACCTTCGGAGTCGTAAGCCCATCCCGGTGCAATCTGCACTTTGTGTTCAGTTTGATTATAGGCTGTAACATCTAAGCCTTCACCGATGCAGGGGAGGCATCCAAAGTCCTTCGCTATCTGCAAAAGATCCTCATCTTGACCGTTCTGATCCGCTATGAAATCATCCGGAAAAAGCCGGTCATCCGGTACATTTGAGTCATTTCTGTTGAATCTTGCGCTCATTAACGCCTCCTTAAAAAACAAGCATGGAGGGATTGACAGATGTGCAATAGTCTTTGCGGTATGGAATCATTTTAAACCCCCTTTTTAATTATATTTGTTTTACAATTCTCTGCATTTTATTTTGTCAGCTTGTTAAGCTGGACCTGATGGATATTGTTTTTATTTGCACATATTGAAGAAAGTTAACAAAATTGTCCTTATTTCTGCTCCATACGTAATCATAATCTTCCATATTACAGAACAAACAAAAATCGCTTGACATGTGTAGGTTTTGAACTAAAATTTTCTTATGGTTTGTGTTAGGATGTGAATTAGTGCATCCAGAAAGGAGAGCTACAATGGCTAGACCGCGATCTGGCGAACCCCGTAACAAGCTTCTTGCGATACGCGTGACTGATGAGTTATGGGAAACCCTCGACAGAACCTGGCATTCGATATGTGCCAACGGAGAAAGAATAACAAAGGAAGAATTCCTCTCCCGGCTGCTCAAGGTCGGTCTTGAGGGCCACAAGTCCTCTGGGGCGTAACACAGAGTTTTTTTTAGATACGGGAGAGTTTCTGAGGTAGCAAGGCTAACCATATCGCTCACCCTACCTCTTTAATCAAAGTGTAGACGCCCGACACCGGGCCGGTTACGATAAGTGACCGGCTCGGGCCGAACTTGATATTGCTGACCGCTTGGGCAACGGAGTTGATTTGCGATTCATTGAGTCCTGCTGGAACGACAAGAAGAAAGTCTGCGAGATTATTCCAGGCTACCCATGTTGACCATGGAGAGGATTCCTCGTCCCATCCAAGCGGCCAATCAGGGGAAAGAGCCCAGAGAGGGATTATGGATGGATGCTGGCTGATGATTTCGAAGACCCTATCCATGAACGCCTTTACGGTCAGGGATGCTGTAAAGTCCCGGAGTTCTGCAAGGAGTCTTGATCTGTAGCTTGCATCGACCTCGCCCGGACTTCGGGGAAGTTCAAGAGTTTCACCCCAGGAGTCTAGGTCTTCACCGGATGCGTAAGGGATGAAACAAGCATCGTATACCGGATTGAGACCGTCGGATACGAACTCCTTGGTTGAATAGTACCCCGTGTAATCCGCGAAAACGCCTTCACCTTCTTTGGGCGCAGAATGGAAAGTAATTGCATAGATACCGCGAACGTAGTCGATGGTGCCGGAACCGCCCTCCGGTGAAGTTAAGGTGCCGTCAGAGTTGTCTGAGAGCGTTTCCGTTGTATCGCCAATTACAACAGCGTGGATTATAAGAGATCCCGGCTTAACACCTTGATGCGTCAATGTCCCTGAGAATGTCTTTTTCTCAGAGGACGCGCCTTGACCAATCTCTTCATCTTCGATTTCCTCCTCGAGCCTCTCACCGAGTTCGCTCCTTATCGTTGAAAGAAGCTTCCGCAGAGGCGATTCCTCTTCAAGGTCCCTGAAGGTTTTACGGTTGAGGAGTACGTTGAAAGCGTATTTAAATCTGCCCATGACTCTGCTTTCCTTTAGCGGTTACGCTTGAGTAGGTGAGACGCTTGTTATCTTTACCTCTGCGCCCACGACGTTGTTTTCGTCCTGATCGAAGAAGTCCTGAATCTCAGCGACCATATCCTCGTAAACGGCGCCGCCGTTGTAGGAAACCAACACATCCACAGTGTTGGGCCCGCGCTCGCGCATCGAAACCGAAGCGTCCGTTACAAAATCCTTGAAGTTAGAGAGTATGACCGACCGGTACCAGGTTTTAGTTCCCTTTCCTTTCTGGCGGTACATGGCAAGAACGTTCTGACGGGCAACCTCGGTATCAAGAGAATCTGTCCATTCAAGACCCCAAAGCTCGTAATAGCGGCGAAGTGTTGTGCGATCCGAATACTGCGCCCAGAGATCAAGGTACATCATCTTGAGCCTGTCCCAGAGCATCGATATCGCTGCAGCAACGACTGTAAGGATGGAGCGCACCACGCCGCGAGTGCGCCAGTTTGTTATCTGGGGAGCTTCATTCTGAAGCTGCGTCTTCATGTCGTTGTAGCATTCATTCGCGGTTTTAAAGTGCATGCTCATTAAAACCTCCCTGAAGTTTTTTTAAGGTTTCTGACCGACTTAATGAACAATCGAACATAATTTACTTCTTGATGGTAAGAGATATCTCTTTTGGTCTGAGGCGCGATTTGGGCAAGACCTTGCACGTAAAACCTGCCCCGGTCAGAGTTATGTTATACCGACCCTCGACAAGTCTGTCCTCACGCTCAAGAGGTTCTCTTATAGCATTATAAAGATCGGCGACAACGATACCGGACATGGGCATATTGACGAACTCAGGCAGCCTTGAACCTACAGTGAACTCGAGCGCCCAGTCGTAGTACTGCGTCCAGAGCTCGCTTAGGAGATCCTGTTTCAGGCATTCCTCGCCTTCAAGAAGCGCTATATCCCCTTCCTCCACGATTACGCCGAGTATTCGGCCGTCATCTTTATCAACGACCAGTTTGATGTCTCGACCCAGATCAATCATCTAAACCCCCTGCAACGATTCGGGATTGCTCTATTGAAAGATGGAATCATCGCGGCCTCCTTTTTTAATCCGTAAAAACGACCTTTGAAAGCAGGCCAGGAAGCGCAGGAGCCTGAAGGGGTGGCAGACTACCGCCGTGGGTGTGCGTGGAAAGCCAGGAAACGAGAGAGTCGCCCCAGATTACCGGATGCGGAGCCGTCTTCCCGAGCTTGATTAGAGGGGACTTTATCTGCTTGGAGATGTCTGCCTCCTCAACAGAAGTCTTCTTAACCTTGATGTCGATTGCGCCCGCTGTTTGAATAAGAATATTGTCTTTGTTGTCAATCTCTATCCACAGATTCTCGCCTTTCTTGAGAATCATTCTTTCCCAGCGCTGGCATGCAGCTATTGTCGGTCTTCCATCCACCCATTCGACAATGACCTCCGTATCCTTTTCGGGAACGATTATGACTCCAAGGTCTTTATGGTCTTCTCCGTTCATCACCCTTAAGGGCATAGGTACGTGCTGAAGCAAAGCTTCGGACTCCTTCTCAGGCGCTACGTCGCACCAGAAGCCCTTGAGTCTCTCAGGCATTGCCCATCCCGCAGGTGTTGTCTGTTGGCAAGCTACCACGGTGCCAATTATGGCGTCGTCAAGCCCTTTATCTGAAAGCTCCTGAATTATTTTTTTTAGTTCACTCATTTTTTTCTCACAGTTAAGTTTTATCCGGCGGTTTGCGAACGTCTACGGTCATCCTGAAGCCTCCTGCAGGGGAGTAGTTAAAAGTCACGGCTTTTGCCTCATAGAACGAGTTTATCTCAGGCCTTTCTGCCGATTCAAGCCTGAAGAGATACGAATGCTTCAGTTTCGGATTCCCGAATGTCGTAAAGCTTCCCGTGTACTGGGCGGAATTCAACTGATTGAGCCTTTCCTGCGCCCTTCTCAGCGCCTCTTCCTCATTAAGAGCCTTGCTCGACTGGAATTCGTAGTGCGCGGTAAAACTCATATCCTGCTCTCCGCACTCTTCGCCGACTAAAACCGCTTCCTTTTCCACGGATTTAGAAGTGAATCTTCTGTCTATCAGGCTGCAAACGACTCTTCTGTAGGGTTTCTCGTTCTGATAGTCGAGATTGGATGCCGAGATGATGTTCCCCCATGGAAAAAAAGGCGTCAGCGAATCGTCTTTGCGATTTTCTTCTACTCTCCCTGCGCCGATTCGATATAAAAATACCGGCGGTTTTGCTTCATCCTCAGGCAGGTATCCTCTTTGAAATGGAAACTGCGGTCCGAAATACACTTTTTTGCCTCCGGGGATAAAAAAATGAACCCATTCCGTATCCTGCGAAAGCCTCTCCATCGCCTGGGCTACCGTCTGTTTCCTGAGATCAAGACCTGTTGTTTGCCAGTCGCCTTCCTTTTTGGGAGCAGGTATGTACGGTTCAAGTCCCGCTTTTCTTAGAATAGCATCTGCAATCTCGCTGTACCACATTGGCGCCGAGTCCGTGCCGTACTTATCGAGAACGTAATTGTGCTTCGCTTTCCTGAAGTTATCTTCGGCTTTGACGACAAGCGGAAGGTCGGGCGATACCCATGAGATCAGACCAGTAAAAACGGGCTCAAGTTCTACCCTTTCGCCGATATATCCGAATGATATCTCTATCTCGTCGTTCGGAGCAATCTTAACGTCTAAATTATTCCCGTTTTCGTCCTTAGTCATTGGCTTCGTGATAGTTGGAATACTTACTTCCGCCGTATCGCATGGCTTCTCGGATGACTGGTTTACAGTTATTTGAGAAACGGCTTTGACGTAGTATGATGCTCCGCGATTGCCCTTTTTGTCGATATTGGTTATCTTTACTTGAAAGGCTGGCAAAAGCACCGGCATGTTTAACCCCTATAGAAGATTGAACGCCAACGCTCCGCGCGTCTCATGGCAGGCTTTGATGCGCGCGAAAAGTACCTGATGGGTTCATTTGAGACGACTACCCGGTCTGGTTCCCAGCGGTTATGCTCGTAAAGATCGAACACAAGGAATTGGTCGGAATAGTATTCCTTTGCCAGAAGAAGCATGGGGTCGTATGAGGGTTCCGCCGCCACAAGGGCTAGAAAGTCCGGCACAATATCCTTGCCTTCGTTAACCTCGAGATACGGTATAAATACTTCAAGACCAGGCTGACTGAATTCAGGATCGTCGCCAAAAATCTGGATGTTGATGTGATAGATTATCCACCAAAGCGAAGCATCTCCGTAATAGAGCTCGGCAAGAAGCCATATATCTTCGTCCTGATTGAGGAGATGATAGAAACCTTTATCTGTTTCACGGCTGATCATTGCAACACCTATGCCGGTTGGAAAAGCTTGTCCTCGTCCGTGTCAAGCTCGGCGACCGCGGTCAAACTGACCTGATAGCGAAGATTCTTGACAGGATTCACCGATATCGTCTGGATTACGATTTTTGTTATCCCGAGGACCGAAAGGAGAGGAAGCTGAGGGCTAAAAGCCGGTTCCTGGCCGCTCAAATCCTGGCTCGCTGAAATTAAGTTCGCTAGATTATTGCCTGTTTCCTGGTAGTTCAATTTGGCGCCCTCAACAATACTTATTGCTCCCTTGTGATTGCGCACTAAGTCGCTTACTTCTTTGATGACATCGTTCGCCTTGACCGCTCCGCCGCCGCAGGTAAGAGGTTTCCTGAAGTCGCCTGCTTCGAACTGTATGTTCAAATCGTATCCGGAAAACCCCATATCCTCCTTTACCGTATCGAGAAGTCCGTCGACCTCGGTAACAACCACTCTTCGGCGTCCGCTGATCGATATCTGGCACGGATAAGGAATTCTGACCTCGTTGTTCAATACGAGGTAGTCAGTGCAGGTATAGAAAGTACCCGAGCGATTGCTTGTAAATACTGCATCGGTCAAACCAGATAAGAAGTTGTCACTTAAGCTCACCAAAACCTCCTTTGCTTAAAACTTTTGAAAACGCAACAATGACATCACTTCCCCTTTCTTGAATGCGAATTGAAGTGATCTTCTACGATCTTTATGATTTGAAGCTTCGCCTTTTCAAGACTTAAATCAACGCCTTTTATCTCAATGTGTATTGCGCCTGGGAGCAAATTGTACTGTATCTTTTCAGCCTCTTCCTTATCCTTTGACCGAACCTTGTCCGCCCCTCGTACCGATGTCTCCTGTCCCAGTTCAACCTTGAAATACTCCTCGGCTAGGGAAAGAACGTTTGTGAATTGTTCGCTTGAAAAGACATCTGCACCCAAATCTTGAGTAGCTAAAGCGGGAGAGTAGACTTGAGGACCCACAGGGTATGCGCCTGCTGAAGGAAGAAAGGCTCCTGCGGCAGTTTGCCCTCCTTGAGGCTTAATGTAAGTGTCATAACCAGAAACGCGCCCTAAAGCTCTTTCGTACATTGCTGAAGGCAATGAGGAGCCCGTCGCTAGATTTAATGCCTGTTGAGACACTCCCGGCAAAGGCTTTGGCGAGATGCGAACTGCCTTATCTATCTCCTGGAAAGGGGCTTCCAGAATTTGCATTGCTTCCTTGGTCGGCACGTAATTTTTGTCGGCTTGATGACGCAACACTTCGTCACCTAGGAGTTCTAAAGACTGATCTATCGATTTTATATCGCCTGTTTTCTTGATCCTTTCCAGCCACATATCCTTTAAGTCAGCCTGCGTTATTGGGATGCTGGATTTATTGTCGGCTGAAGTTTTATAGAGCTGATAATTGAGTTGTTCAAGCAGGTATTGCGCCTCTGCGGCTTTATTTTCAATCTCCTGTCCGTATGTCTGCTCTATAGCTTGCTCCGGTGTAAGTCCTTCATAGCCTAAGGGATTACCAAAAAAAGTGTTGAGAGTCTTAAAAAATTGAGGCGTTTTTTGCCATTCAATTTTCTCCTTCGTTATAGCTTCCTCATACGTCAAGTTTTCCTTCTCCATTAGCCGCTTCCGCCTTGCTTCGATGCTTAAATTCCGTACAGCCCCTTGTAACTTGAAGATGGAGAACGGGTTGATTATGTCGCCAAGACCGAATTCTACACTCTCAAAACCGGCAGCTTTAACCGGCACGGTTCCCAAAGCGGCGTTTATCTTTTCTCCGGCAACCGCCAACTTGAAGGGCAGCGATAGAAGGCTTCCCAGAATCCCTCCGCCGGCTCCTCCAGCGATTGCCCCGCCTGCCCCGCCTGCCGCGGCTCCGGCGGCGGCAGATATGCCTGCATCAAGAATGCCTCCCACCGTTCCTGCAACGTCGCCCAAACTGGAGTAGATCTCGGCAACGCTTCCCTTGCCTGATTCTCCTCCCAATCCCTGTACAGCAATCTTCCCCGAGGATAAAAGCTGCAACATCTCGCTTCCCAGCAGCATAGTACCTGCCGAGTATCCCGCTATCTCGTCAAGCCTCTGCAGCATAAGTGAATATTGGTTCGGCAGCTCGGCGTAGGCTTCGACAGAAGGCTGATACACAGGAGGAGCGGCTTCTGCCGGCGTTGCATTGATTAATGTATTACCATTCAACGGCGTTCTGACAGCGGTAGCATCTCTCACTAATTCAGTCGAAGGAAGATTCCAGTAGTAACTGAAGACATCTTTAGGCTCAATTGGAGATTTCAAAGCGGAAAACAACTCCTGTCTTTTCTTTATATCTGAAAGCTCGGCATTATATCTCTCTGGGGAATTCTCAACTATTTTGGATGGGTCTATCAGAATTTCGTCTAGTTTGTTTTTTTGAATTTCTTCTCCATATAGCATCTTCAACCTCCAAAGAGTTTAGCGAGAGCGTATGCGAGACGCTTTGCCTCGCGCTCTTCGAGCCAGAGCGCCTCGCCGTAAGCCAACCAGAACTTCCGCTCATCCTCTGGGACCGAACCGAAGTAGTGTTTAATCATTGTTTCCGCCTGCAGAACCACATTGCGGTCTAGCTGTCTGCGGCGGGCCTGGGAAAATTTTCAAGCTTAACTTCAAGCCCCGTGCCTGCTACGCGCATCAAATTTACCGCAATCTGCGGAACCAGCGCCGGCTTCGAATCCACAAGTTTCTGCAGCGCCATTCTGTCTTCAGCGCACATCAATATGAGGTTGCGCGAAGCATCGTATAAGGACTCGGAGCCTGTGTCGTAGTAGAATTTTATCTCCGCGTGTCCGGGCACCTTGAAGCCGTAAATCTCTTGGCCGATTCTTATGGCGATTGGCGATTGTGTTTCTTTTGCGGCCATTCTTTCCTCCTTGTGTTTTCTGGAGGCGGCATTTATGCCGCCTCCAGATTTTTATTTTTCTAGACAATCTTACCGGCTACCGCCGTGTATTTGCGAACTATCTTCTTTGTTCCATCATCGAGCGATTCGCTTACGTCAGTGACGTCAACGTCCATTATGTTCACCACGCTCCAGTTGAACTCCGGCTTGATTAAACCGCTTGAGTCTACCTTCTTGTCGGCATAGGCGACGGTGATGAGGAAAGGAGCATAATCCAGCGCATCTTTTCCAGCTGCGCGGGCTATAGCCTCGAAATTAACGGCATTTTCAAGCGTCATCGAGAAATCGCAAGTGTAAGAGCGGTGTCCATATCCTATGCCGTGAGGTGCAGAGCCTCTTGCGTACTGCAGCTCCTTTTCCTTCTTTGCAGACCAGTTAATTGAGGTTATACCTGTGAAATCTAAGCCGCCTATTTTTATTGTAACGTCGGTCCAGTCATGGACCTTGCCGTTGATAAGTATGCTATCAGCCATCTTTCACCTCCTCTTATTTCTCGATTCCGGTTTTTAGCTGGAAGGTTGCTTCAAGCTTCTTCTTTGTCGGAGTGGGAACTATCTCGACCTTGCAGTGAACGATGCCGTTTGACCAGATGTTTTCGTCCGGCGTCAGCGTAAGCTTGTAATCCATGACGGGCTTATCAGTATCTTCTTCGGTGATTTTCATGGCTTCAAGAGGTCTTGAAAGATCCGCCTTGTATGCAGCCATATCCTTTTCGCTTATTCCGGGTGAGTTAGTGTACGGAACATTAGCTATTCCAACCATGCGAACGGACTCGTCCATGATGCGGCGGTTGCGGATGCAGTAGAAATCGGATGTGGCTGGCGCGAAAGTCCAGTCGTCAGTCGCGATTGTTCCATAGCCTATCCAGTTTCTCAGGGTTATGTAACGGGCGTCATTGAGCTGCGCCAGCTTGCCTTTATCCATTTCCTGTTTTGAAGAATAGAGATAGTAAGCTTCGTTAGTTGCTGGAGTCACGCCTGTAATGGTAAACTTCCCATTTTCGTAATTGATGGTGCCTCTTTGCTCTCCTGTACTCTGATCGTATAGCTTTCCGTCTCCGCCGTCTATTAAATCTACTTGTGTAGTCGTTTTGTTGATAATCATGTGCACAGACCAGGATACAACAGGGAAATAATCAAGCGTTCCTTCAACAGAGGTTCCGCATTCCTTGTATCCTTCTTTGTTTGGGTGATAGGGCTCGATGCGAACCGAGTTGACTATCTTCATGTAGCGCACCCAGCCCACCGAGTGGTGAAGCTTTGCGTTGGAAACGAGCCCTGCGATGCAGCCTCCGACTGGTCTTATCTGCATCTCGCCCTGCTGCGTCAAAAGGGCATATCCTGCGTTAACAGCAATCCTAACGTCGCGAGCGTTGGAGGCCGATATATCGGCAAGCAAAGCGATCCATTCATCAGCGTTCCAGGTGCGCGGATTTGTTGACGTTGCGATATTGGGTCTGGTCTCCTCTATGGAAGGCATATCGACCATGACCCAGATGGGCCTGGAATCCTGAGTCCAAAGACTTTGGGCCTTGCTTGCAAGGTCGGATAGAAAAGCTACTATCGCGTTCTTGACTGTATCCCTAGAGGTTGTATCGATGCTGGGGAAGGTCGATACGTAGAGGTACTCAAATCCCTGTCCGCCGTTCGGGTCGGTCCATTCAACGAGATCCTGCACGGCATTGAGTATCTCGTTCGACGTGGCCCTGGCTGCGGTTGTTGACCAGCGGTATTGGTCACCCGTAACAAAGCTACCGGATTCGTCTGGCGATGCGGCCTCGGTGAACTGAATATAAGTGCCGTTGCCCATATCTATCTTTGAGACCGGCTTCCCTGAATCTTCGCCCGTCTTTACGAATTTAAGCTCAGGACCCCATGACACGCCATTGTTTACTGAAAGCCGATATCGAGCTTCGGAAAGCTTGCCGCCCGCAGTAATACGGATAATGTACTTGCGGCTGTTGTAAGGATTGCTGACACCCGCATCTTTCGCAGCGGTAACCGCAGCCTTGCCGCCCGCTTTCGAGGCTCCCGCAGGAATCCCTATGGCTTTTTGAACAACCGAAGATACAACTCCATCGATGCTGGGCGTGCAACGTCTAATGCCTATCTGAACCGCCCTGTTCGTAAAAGCATCGTACACTTTTTCATTGAGCAAACCTAGTCCGTATTCATCGGCAACGTCGTCAGGGTCAACGGCGAACTTAATAAGCGTTGTTCCTTTTTGGCTTTCGCCGACAACACCGAAAAGACCTGCAGTGGAAGGCGGAAGCACTCCCAAACCGCCGTCGAGGATGGAAGGATAATAACCTGGTAAGTCCTTCAATGGCATCTTTACTCCTTGTTGAACAGGTATTTATCCACCGCCGAATCGAACTCCTTTTCGGTCAAGAGAGAGCTCTCGCTGAAGCCGGCGATGATTCTAAGGTATACCGGATGATTTATCTTTTTGTCTTTGACCCAGCGTTCAAAGGTTCTTTTTTCTTCCTTCACTCTTTCCTCCTTCTTTCCCTCAGGGTCTTTTCTCCAACCCTCGGGGGGGTTGTTTGATTGAGACAGTTGTGTTCCATCTCGCGGAGATTCCTGTATTTTGTTTTTCTTTGAGTTCTCTATCATTGCATCTTATCCTTTCCTTCTGAAAAGAATGTGAGAACTGATCATTGAAGGGGATATGGTTCGCCTGAACCTTTTTTTGTTTGCTATCTTGCCCATTCCGGCAACGCTCCACTCTTTTCTACAATCATTTCTTCACTTCTTTTCATATTGTGTCCTGTCAAGGCATTTCAGGCTCATCGAGTACGAAGCGCGTCAAAAGCGGCGAAACATCGGCGATGAAAACCTTCCCGGTATATTTTATGACAATAGGAATCATGTACGTGACCGTTTCTCCTTCAACTTCCGTCGTAACGCTCATCGATGTCATTTCCTCTGTAACGGTTTCGTAACGATCGCTATAGAGTTCTGCCGCTATCTCTTTCCTGTGGAACATGAGCATCAATTGATCAAGATAGCCGCCTTCACCCGCCGCTTCCTCCTCTGTCTGAGCGTTGATTGTGGCCTTTATAGTAACCGCGGCGTCTCTTACGGTTCTGTTGGTTACCCTGTAAGCCTCGGTTTCCCACGAGTAGCTATCGCCTTCCACGACATCGGAACCTTGCGTAAGGAATTCGAACATGGAGCCGTTTCCGATTTCAATCATGCCGCTTAAGGGAATGTTTCCTGAAGAAACCGTGGTTTGAACGCCCCATTCCGAGCCTGTCCAGGGCGTTTTCTTGAGTGTGTAGGCTCCGGGCGTAGTTTCATTTCCTATGATGCCTGTTTGAGTTATTTCGAGCGCGTATTTGTTGTTGCCGGAATGCCGGGGCGAGCTTTCTATGCGCACGTCTTCCGTTCCGCCTGGAGGAACGGGATGAACTATAGTTATATTCTCATCTCCGCTTTTGTAGATAACCTCAGGTGCGCCGCAGGTGAGAGCGTTAGATAGAGCTACGCCCGTAACATGGAGAACAGCGGTCGGGCTCTGACTCAAGGTTACCGAACGCTTGTCAAGTTTTTCGCGTCCCACTACTCTGGCTCCAGGAGCAAACACGAGCGCCTGAAATGGATTCTGCAGAGACGATAACCCCTCTTGTACCCTGTCGTAGCACCATGATACCGAAAGACCGCGCATTATCGGACCGTAAGGCAGGGGCATTATTGCTCCTCGTCGGTATTGGATGAAAATATAGGCTTTGCGGCCCGATAACGGATACGAGCGCGTGCACGTTCCTCAGCTCCGGGAAGCTCTATCTTTCCTGATGCGAGGTCGGCAAGCGTGCGGTCTGCAAGCTCGCGTTTGTCCTTCGCCACGGCTTCCTGCTCCACTCTTGCATATAGACGGTAAATAGTCATCTGGATTGTGGCTTCTTTTATTAAATCCCGCGCTCCATCCGAGCCTATTGCGGCAAGATCGAGAGGCGCAACGTAACGTTTTGCCAGCTGTGAATCGGCATAGGCCTCGGCCCAGAGTATGGCGGATTCAATCTTTGAATCATCTGTAATTTTCTGCGTTATCGAATGAGCAGGATCATCGTCGGTTAGTCTTGCAAGAACGTCCTCAGGGATAGCCGATTTTACCTCATCAACCGTCAGATACCGCATCATTACCTCTCTTTTTGCACTTCAAATCATCAAGCTTCTCAGCCAGACCTTTCTTCAGGAATTCGCGAATCAACTCAGCATGAAACAAGGCTTCTTCGCCGGCTTCATACCATCGACCGTCTGATTTAACCGGTCTTGTGAAGCGAATTTTAATCTTTTCGCGCGGTTTTGACTTTCGAGAAGCCCTTTTCGACATTCTGTTCTCCGGATTTATGCAACTACAGTGCCGAATACGATGCATTCTGGCCAGTGCGGCACCGGCAAAGGACGCGATTCGGCAAGCACCCATAGCATCGAAGGGTCTTTTTCGGTCCAGGCCTTTGCAAAAAATGGTTGAGCTGCAGCTGCTTCCGAATCCAGATCATAAATCAGCGCATAATGCATCCGAAACGGACCTTCTGAAGCCACAAGTATAAAAGCCTCTTCGGGAATGAAGTTATGACTGCTTCCTGAGGAGTCGATATAGGTTGCGTCATACTCAAAGATGTCTACCCCGACCAGGCGACCGATGTAATTCGAACGGCCTACAGATATTTCTCCAACATTGAAGTTGCGGTAATTAAGAAGCTCCCTGACCTTTGTATGGCCAAGAAGTGCGTCCACGACTTTCTTGCCTGCAATGGCGATATCTGCCTGGTAGCCAGTATCGGTTGATATGTGACGCTTCCATGTCAGAATGTCCCCTATTGGATCTGAATTCGCAGTGTCTGTCCATAAATCGTTGCCCGTCAGGACAGGTTTATGAGCCGCAGGCAGAAGATAGTCTATTGAAAACTCTACATTCTCCTGAGTTACAGATAGGGAACCTTGCAGGGACTGAGCGGCCATCCATTCGGTAGTCCTTGCAATCATGTTCTTGAGATCGGACAGCTCAACGGCTATGCGCTGGTTGCGGTACTGTTCAACGCCGCCGTCGCCAAGATAAAGATGCGAACCAGGCGAGCGGATAGAAAGAAGATCGTTAGCCTGAAGGACCTTCTTCGGCCTTATTCTGGGAGCCTTGACGGACTGCATCTTGCGCGCAAGCTCGGCTACCACTATCCCGCCCTCCACAGGGGACACAAAGGGAGCCAGACGCTTGCCGCCGACTACAACATCAACGTCAATCTCCTCGGAAAGCGTCTGAACCCTTGTCTTGAAAACCCTATCGAGAAGGAACGAGGGCGCTGCTGGGATTTCGTTGATTGCGGCGGTTAGGGAACGCCAGTGAAAAAGATCTGTCATGTTCGCCTCCTAGCCGATCTTCTTTACGTATATGCCGAATTCGGCAAGTTTGCGCTTAGCCTCATCAATCTGCCCGCTGGTCGCCGAATTCCAGTCAAGTTTATCCTGATTGAACTCGCCGTGCACATAAGCGGTTGTTGATGCGTCAGCCGATGAGGCGTTTGTATCTCGGGCCAGTACCGCCCTAGGGGTCTCAGTGCCGTCCGATGCAGCGGCTGAGAACTTATAATATTTGAAATCCGATGTCTTGCGGCCAAGAACTTGTCCTGAAACAAGCTCGCCTGCGCCGGAGCCTAGAACAATAGGGTAGAGCACGACCGGATGCCCGCCGGACAGAAGATTTTTTATTGTAAGGTTTTCTTCGGTTATCCCGTAGCTTTCAGCCATTTATTGCCTCCTTTATCCCGAATTTTACTCCGGGATATTTTTGACTATAGCTTTTTGGTTTCTTTAAGAGCGTTCGCTATTTTTCTGCCAAGATTTTCAAATGAGTTCTCGCTCCTTGCGGCAGGAACGGCTATCTCCTCAAGGCTGACGAACGAAGGTATAGCACCGAGAAGCTTGAGGAAGAATTCGTATTGAGAGATTTTATCATAGTCATCAGCCGCTAGCAGAGGCTCTTTGGAAAGACCGGAGATGAACTGTAAAAGCGTCTCGTTGTCCCATGCCTTAAGCAGTTTTCCCTCTCCGAGAAATTTGTCAATTAGCGCCCTGCTCTCGTTCGCTCTTTCTTCATTAAGCCCTTTAGTATCCTTCTCGTTTTCCGCCTTGCCTTGATCTTCGTTGTCGTTCATGTGCGATTCATCCTCCCCCTCTTCTGGTTGATGCGTTGCTGAATTGAGTCTCAAAGATAGTTCATCCAATCTTTTCAGAACGAACTTCCGCTCATCATCGCTAAGATTGGAAACGTCTCCCTTCACTGTTTCCAGAGCTGCCGGAACAATCAAGGGCAATCCATCGATGATATCGACCACTAGAGCCGGATACGCTTCTGGAGTTTCAGCATCCTTTTCTGGATTCATGATGAGGGAGTAAGAAGCCAACCCCTTGTAGCCGAACTCCTTTCTTACCCGTTCAAGAGCGCTATTGGGATTCCAGGGATATTCGCTAGGTGCAAAGCCGAGTTCCTCAAGCGGAACGAGCCAGAACTTTTCATCAATGGCCATGTCTTGACCTCCTTCCTTTTCTTCGCCATGCCCGTATTATCTACGGATTCCTGACGAGAGCCATAGAATTCTGACCTCGTTCAGCCGATTCGCGGACGCCTCAAGTCGGTTCTCTTATACAGACTCCATTCCTTCCACAATGATCCCATTATGCTCGTGATTCTGGGAAGCCATTGAAACCTGACTTCTCTTGATGCGTTAAGTCGTGCATTCTTTATCCAAATGATGCGTTGAATCGGGGCCCATCCTTGACTCAAGCGCCGCTTGACGCCGCGGCGCACAAGAGTATCCTTAGGGTTATGAGTGCTAGATGTCTAAGATTCTCATTGCTTATGCTGTTGGTGCTATGCCTGTGGACAGGATGCGCCACAAAGGATTCGGACGGCGCGAAAAAGTTCGTTAACGACTACTGGACTCGCGTCTTTAAGGGTGACGCGCGGAAAGCGTACGGAATGCTAACGGGCAGGAGCAAGAGAAGACTTAAGTATAAGGAATATGCGGAAAACATCGCCTTCGGAACGAAACGCACGGCCGTTAAGGACAGCTTTTTTGAGGCGTACGCGCCCGCATGCAGCGTCGGCATTGGACCTGCAATGATATCGGGCGATACGGCTGTTGTTGAAGTTCTGCTGACCATACCCGACCTTCCGAACCTGAACAGAACAACGCTTCTGCCGAAGGCGGATTCGTTATTCGGACAGAAGGATTCGCTTGCCCGCAACGAGTGGCTTTTGAGAGAGCGTACAAAGGCGATAAGAAACAAACATTACAGACCGCTTATCATGCATCTTACGCTAAGGCTTGCGTGGGAATGGTTTAACTGGCACCTTATATACGAATGAGAGGAAAAGAATGACAAGGAAAGCATTTTTAGTTTCGATTGCCTGCGGGGCTGCATTTCTCTGGGTGGCGTGCCCTGCAAAGGATGAATCGACTGCGGTCCGCAGCGCGGTGGTTCAATACTGGGGTTATATCTACCAGGGTGCGACTCGCTCAGCATACGACATGCTTGATAGCGAAAGCCGAAACAGAATAACTTACCGCAAATATGCCGAGAAAGTCGGATTCGGTACAAGCAACATACCCGAAATCAAGGAATACTGGAAGGCTTATCAAACCATGACAAATATCGAAATAAAGAACGTAGCCGTTCAAGGAGGCAGGGCTAATGCAGATCTCGTACTTACGATACCTGACCCGAAGTGGTTTCCCGACGAAGCTTATGCTGAATCACAGCGGCTTGGCCTCAAGGATCAGGAGTACGCCTTGTTCATGATAAAAGCCCAGACGCAAGCCCTGAAGGAAGGCAGGATTCCTCTGGTAAGATTAATGGAAACGACCAATCTCGTCAAAGAGGGAGAAGCATGGAAGATTGTTTTTGTAGACGAAGGATAGTAATGAAGGCTGGCAAAGCCGCCGGAATAATTGGTATAGCAATGCTTATTGCAGGTTGCGCAAAGGCGGACTCCGTGGCTGACTATGAGGCTCCGGATACTTCAAAGCTCGTCGATTTCTCAGATTGGGGAACGAGCGGAAAACTGCAGTTCCGGATTGTCAAGGTAGAAGAGCTGAAATCCCTTGCTGTTGTAAACGGCGAGGAGAAGGCCCCTCGAGCGATGAGATTTTTTGTAGTCACGCTTGATGTGATGTCCTACGACCTGGGCAAGGGAGTAATCGACTTTCCTGCAAGGGTAAGTCTTGTGGATGAAACGGGTCTTGCATACAAACCCAACTCCGAAAGATTCACCCGCCTTAACGCCTCTCCGCCACAGGTCAATATCGATGCGGGACAGTTTATTGAACGCAAGATCGCTTTTCTTGTACCCAAGGAGTATGAGCCTGCCGCACTTAGATGTATGGGAGCGGAGGATGCAAAACCATCTTTGTTCGCATTAAGCAGAAGTCTTTAACAGCCGATTGAAGAAAATTGCGAGGGCAGTTTTCTTTATCCTAAGACCGGCGCCAGAAAACAAAAGGACCTATTTCGACCTTGTCTCTTAACCTTGGCAACCACGGCAGCACCGCGAGAAACTTCGGTTGTTCTTCAGTCATTCGTCTCCTCCGACTAGGGTCCCCAAAGAATCCACATGGTGGATTCTTTGGGTGAATCATTCAAGCATCTTCTGAACTGCTACAATACGTCCAATGATTCTATCGTGCAGTCCAAGAACGTAAGGCGAATAATCGGTATTTGCAGGAACGAGCATGTAGATTTCCCTGTTGCCTTGTTTTGTTATCTTGAGTTCCTTAATGGTAGTCTCTCCCTCGACAAGCGCCACGACTATTGCCCGATTCGGAGGTGTAATATCCGGACAGACAATAACCCTGTCGCCCTGAGAAAGCCTTGGCTCCATTGAATCCCCTTGAATAATCAAAGCGAAGGCTTGAGGATGCCTTGCAGTGGTCGACGGCACGGGCAAGTATTCAAGTACAACCTCGGGCGTATAGCGCGGGAATCCTGCAGGCACATGCCCGAGTACGGGGATAAATCTTACGGGCAGCTTTTCCGATTCGGGTACATCCGGTGCGGTCTGCATCTCTCCCTCGCCTGTCAGAAGCCACTGCAGGGATATGCCGAGTTCCTTGGCGATACGTACGAGAAGCTCCACATCAACGCTTCGCTCGCCGCGTTCGTAGCGTACCAGGGAATTCCTATGTATCTTCAGCTTATCGCTCAGCTCCTGCTGATTAAGCGACCTCGCCTTGCGCCCCTCGCGTATTCGCTGCCCAACAATCTTATCGGAGTTCTGATCAGTGAACATAATCGCTCTCCTTTAGGGCATATAAAAAGCTAAGTCTTAACATTTTTGTCCCCATACGGATGTGGAAAACTTCCTAAATAACCCAAAAAGTTGCAACTTAAAAATATAACTCTTGACAATTCACCCTTTTGGGTTATAATCCCAACAATGATTGAATCCATTCAGGTGATTATACCCATGGAAACGAAAGTTGTCAAGGGGTGAAGCATGAGAACAAAAAAGGATAACCTCACTATCCGCGAGGATGCCGAAAGGATGCTCAAGCGAATTGCCTTCATCGAAGATCGTCTTGAACGAATCAGGAAAAAGTTTGAGGACAGGATAAGAAAATATGAAGAGAGGATGGGGGAAGAAAGCGCCGGGCTCCTGGCGGAGGCAGAGCTCCTCCGTCAGGAGCTTGAGCGGCTCTTGAGACGCTCAGCCGGGCCCGGGCGCTCACTGATACTGTCCTCCGGCAGAATAGGTCTGCGTACAGTATGGAGTCTGGATATACCTCATCCTCAAAGAACAATCAGAAAGCTTGTCGAACACGGTCTTGGCGACTGCCTTAGATTGAAGCAGGAACTCGATCGCCAGGCACTGGCAAGACTCGATGAGAACTCCTTGAGGAAGATCGGCATCCGAAGGGAGCGGAGAGAGAGCTTCTATGCCGTCACGAAAAAGGAGGCACCTTGAACGGACGAAAGATTGAGGAAGTGAAGGCTGAGATAGCATTGAAAAGAAGAGAGCTCGACAAGGCTATCGCGAAACAGAGTTTTTACTGCCTCAAGAACAAGCGGGTAGTATCGCCTGCAGAGTGTCACGACTGCTTTAATGACATACCGTATATAGAAAAACTCTCTAAGTGGAAAGAAGACAGGCAGCTTTGCATTAAAGAGCACTCTCGAAGCAGGAACCAGAAACATGCAAGGGGTTTTAAGCGAAAGAATTCGGATGAGGGTTCCTACGATGGAAAATTCGTCCAAGACGATTATTCAACACTCGCTGACTTCGCAACGGACACCGCTTTCTCCGTGGAAGAATATCTTAGCCGAGGTCTTTTGAATTTCTTTCTCGAGCTTGATTCACTTGCCGAACGCTTCGAAGCATGGTGGGCCTCGATAACGCCCGATGTCCGTTCAAGAATTCATATGAGCGCTGAATTTCAGGAGGCGATTCTATGGTTTGCGGAAAGGCTCAGGGAGTTCCAGGCATCGCTTTTAGGAATAGCAAAAACAACCGGTGAATAAAAACAAGAAATAAAGGAGGAATAATGTGGGGTGAAGAACTGACCCTCAATCTCTTCGGAACGACAATCCTTGGCTCCGTTATCGTGGCCGCGATTGTAGAAAAACTTAAAACGTGGCTCAAGACCGAAGGATGGCTCAACACGGCATTCGCTTTAGCGGTGGGAGCGGCCCTTGGCGGTCTTATGTACCTTGTTGAGCTGCTCTTTTCCAGGATTGGAATGTCGACGCAAGTCACTCCGGCAGCAATACTGCTTCTTGAAGGCGTCTTCTCTGGAGGAGTTGCAGCAGGTCTATGGAAGGCATTGAAAACAATAGGGCGCAAGCCGTGACAGCCGGAAAGAAAAAGGGCCGCGGCGTCTTGCTGCGTTTCTCCGCGGTAGCGTCCGCGGCCCTTTTTGCCTTGGCCCTTGGACTCGCATCCTTTACCTTTGGCTACACCCTTGCCCTGTCTAAAATTTCGGGAATCTGGTCTGAGACAAGCGTGCTTAAAGCAAAGTCCGCTGAGCTTGAGAATGAACTCCTGCACTTGAAGAATTATGCGGTTCTGATAGACGCCATCGCTTCTCAGGGCGGCGCCGCAGAAAAACTGAATTCTTCATCCAGAACGGAACAAGGTTCGGTAAAAACGGAGACATCGGATTGAGCTTGGGAGACTGAGATGAATCTTTTGAAAGTCAAAGAAGCTGCAGGAATTCTCCACTGCCATCCCTTTTCTTTATATGCCGCCATTTATGAAGGCAGGATAAAAGCGGTAAAGTTCCGTGGCGGAGTTCGAATCCAATCGGATGAGGTTGAACGTCTTGCATTCAGAAAAGAACGTTTCCGGAGCACGCTAAACGTCAGGGAAACGTCAAGAATACTGTCATGCTCGTACTCAACCGTTCTCAGACTCATACGCTCACAAAGAATCAAAGCTTCGATTTTAGGGAACAGTTACCGCATCGAACCGGATGAGCTCGAGAATTATGTACGGTCTCTTCCATGCCTGTAGGATTCAGGTTTAACTTGATACGCGCAAAGGGAATATCTCGTAAGCTATAAGGGAAACAGCAAGGTGAAGGAAAACAAGTTGCGTTTTCTCCCGGTAGAGGCGCACTGATTTTGGAGGTTGAGATATGAGAATTTTAAAACCTAATGAAAAGGAGTTCAGCAATCCTTACGTGCCGTCGGCGTGGATGAGCGGAATCCTCGCTAATATGCCGGTATCGACGCAGTCTTTTGTTGAACGTCATGAGGGAAGAGGCCTTTGGGACGTCTTCGAGGAGATGATGCAGGATCCGCACATACAGAGCGTGTTTCGTTCCAGACGGGCAGGGGTTGCAGGAAGACGCTGGGAACTTGCGCCATCGGACGACTCCGCAAAGGCGAAAAAAATGACGGAGTTCGTCAGGAGGGCGCTTTCCGCAATCCCCAACTTCGAGTACGGACTGGCGCACCTGTTGAAGGCGATACCTTACGGACATTCGGTTCTCGAGGTTATGTGGAGAATTGACTCAGACGGCGTAAGGATTGACTCGCTGAGATCAAGAAGACCGGAGCGCTTCATAGTAGAGCCGGGCTCCGCGCTCAAGCTACTTGACGCTGAAACCGGCACGGCAAAGCCTCTTCCCGACCGGAAGTTCGTTCTGCACAGGCACGAGCCGCAGGACGACATCCCATGTTCAGTTCCCCTTCTCTTATCTATTTACTGGCCATGGTTCTTCAAGAAACACGCCCAGGCTTTCTGGATGGTGCTTGCGGAAAAGTTCGGTATTCCGTCGGTTATAGGCCGCTATCCGGCGCATTTTACCGACGCAGACGTATCCAATCTTCTGAAGGCGCTTACCAATCTTCAGCAGGACTCGGTGGCAGCGGTTCCGCAGGATACCCAGGTCGAGGTTGAATCGATAGAGGTCGGAGAGAAGGGCGCTTTCTTCAGGGAGCTTCTTGGTTTCATGAACTCGGAGGTGTCGAAAACCGTTCTGGGCGGAACCCTTACCCAGGAAGTGGGCGACGTAGGCTCCTATGCCGCTGCAAAAACCCACAGCGACGTCCGCCAGGAGATAATAGCGGCCGATGCAAGGCTGCTGCAGACAACGATTAATTCAACACTCGTTCGCTGGCTGGTGGACTTCAACTACGGTCCAGAGACCGAGGCGCCTACCTTCGTCATAGACTACATGCCTCCCAGGGGAACACCCGAATTTGCACAAGTTCTTAAAACTCTGTCTGATATGGGGTACAAGGTTCCGGAAAGGTTTATTGCAGAGACCTTCGGCCTCCCGGAGGGATGAGGTAGTATTGACACTTCTACAATCTTAAAGTATCATATACTAATGGACAAAGACGAAAAAAAGCAAAGAATTGCTTATAAGTGGCAACCTATTGAGGACCTTCCAAAAAACTGGGGGGTCCTCCCGGCACCTGATCTCGCTTCCCTCTCTGATATTTGGAAGGAACAATCTGAAAGATTAAAGCTTAGTCCACAATGGCAGACCTTCCTCGATAGACTCAAGAGAAAATGGTCTATTGAAACAGGAATCATAGAACATATATACGAAATAGATCGCGGTATAACCGAAATACTAATTGAACAAGGTATCAAAGAAGCTCTTATACCCCATGGAGCTAGTAATAAATCACCTGAAGAAATTGTACCTATTATTGAAGATCACGAAGAAGCGATTAATGGATTATTTGATTTTGTAAAGAGTCAAAGACCATTAACAACCTCTTACATAAAAGAACTACACTTTTTACTAACTCGTCATCAGGTAACTACTGTAGGTATTAATGGTATGGGTAGAAAAACCGATGTAAAACTCATACGTGGAGATTGGAAAAAATGGCCCAATAACCCGACAAGACCTGATGGACAAATTCATGAATATTGCCCACCAGAACAAGTAGCCTCAGAAGTTGAAAAACTCATTTGCTTTCATACCGAACACGACAATGTCAAAGTCCCACCTGAAGTTGAAGCTGCTTGGTTTCATCACAGGTTTACCCAAATACATCCATTTATGGATGGGAATGGCAGGGTAGCAAGAGCCTTAGCTTCCCTTATTTTTATAAAAGCAGGTTGGTTCCCATTAGTAGTAACACGTGACGATCGTGTTCAATATTTAGATGCTTTAGAAGTTGCCGATAAAGGTGATCTAAAATCTTTAGTTGAGCTTTTTGTCTCAATCCAAAAAAAGGCGTTTGTAAAAGCACTTAGTATCAGCGAAGACGTATTAACTGATTCAAAGAAAAAAGTTCTTGATTCAGTAGCTCAACGTCTTCGAGCAAGGAAGGAAGAATTCGGTATTCAGAGGAAGGGTTTAGAGGAACGAGCATACATACTAAAGAAAATTCTTGGGATTGAATTAGAAAAAGTCGTTAGTGAGGTGGAAGAAACTATAAAAGAAGCTGATCCACGTTATTATGCTAAAATGTACAAAAGTATGCCTGAACAATGGCATTGGTACAAATGGCAAATTGTCCAAATAGCAAGAGAATTTGACAACTATTTTGCCAACATAGGCCTACACCATAGTTGGGCAAGATTGGTTATACATGAATCGCAAGAAGTAAGTTTTTTAGTTTCAATCCATGCTCTTGGAACTGAATTCAGAGGTGTTGGTGCATGCTCTGCATTCGTTTTTTTCAAAGAATACAGACAGGATGAAGAGGAAATTGCTGATTTAAAACCAGCTTGTCGAGAGATATTTCAATTTACATATAAAGAAGATATAGAAAAATTAAAAAAAAGATTTGAGAATTGGCTCGCAGATAGTATCACAATTGGACTAGATATCTGGCGAAAATCTCTCTAAGAAAATAAACTTAAGCTTCTTTTCTGCTTGACAATCACTCACATAGGCTTATATTACTCATAAAACAAACTCGGAGGCGCGTATGAAGCGAGTAGCGTTTTTTATTACTTTATGTGTTGCTTTGAGCTTCTTCGCAGGATGTGATAAGAAGCTGCCTGATACCCTCAAAGGTGAGATTGCATTCGTGAGTTCAATGGAAAATGACGGCGCTCATGATATATACGTAATAACCTTGCCCTCAAAGGAGGTGCGCCAGCTTACAAAGACATCCGGCCAGGATGTCGAAAACATGTACTTGGACTGGTGCCCGACAGGGCAGATAGCGTTTGCCAGCACCCGTGACCGCAATTACGAGTTATACCTCACAAATCCTGATGGTTCGGGTGAAACAAGATTGACCAAGAACGATTACGACGATTTGTATCCCGCAATGAGATGGGACGGCAAGCAAATAGCATACTCCTCGACGATTCTCACATCCAGAGGTCTGCCTGAGAAAGACATTTTCATAATGGACTTAGCTACAAAGAAAACCGAACGTATAACAAACACGCCTGAGGACGAGGTCTCCCTGCGCTGGTCGCCCGACGGCAAAAAGCTTGCTTACTCGAGATACGTGATGGGCCAGTCTGAGATATTCGTGTATGACTTTGCATCAAAGAAATCATTCCAGTTAACCGACAATCCGGCCGAGGATGTGAATCCCGCGTGGACGCCGGACTCAAAATACATAGTATTTTCTTCGACGCGTCTTGACAGCGTCAACATCGGCGAAGACAAGCTCTACAGCATATTCGTCATGAATGCGGAAGACGGCTCAAACGTAACCACTTTGCTTGACGATTCAAAGGAAGGCTACTCCGTGGGCAACCCCTCGATATCGCCCGACGGTCTGTGGCTTGCATACCAGTACAAGCACAAGGACTGGGACTACATGTACATCGCTGTGCGGAGAGTGGACGGCAAGGAAGACTATACCATAGTAAAGAACATCTACTACAACCGGAACCCAGTGTGGAATCCAATGCCGCCTAAATAAATTTACCTACGGACGCGCGGTGGGGCGCGTTTTTAGTGCACCCGGTTGCATATTATGCAATCGGGTGCTGCCTTTTTCTGCTTAATTTTATTGTTCAGCTACTATCTTCGAGAAATCGGCGACCCTGAGAAACTCCTGTTTAACGGCGTTGAGCAAGCTAAGCCTGTTCATACGGAGACCTTCATCCTCGACCATAACGAATACATCGTCGAAGAACTTGTCGATTGCCGGGCGAATCGAGAGCAGAAGTTCAAGCGCCTTGCGGTAAATCCTTGATTCGCATGCCGATTGGAGTTCTGGCTTTATTCTTAAAACCTCGGACCACAAAACCCTCTCAGTCTCCTCGGTGAAACGCTCAGGGGATGGAACGAGCGCGTGTTCGAGCGCTTTCGTTATGTTTGCCACTCTTTTCTGCCCGACTGCCACAAGCTTGAACTCCTCCGTCTTGTGCAGTTCCGAGAAAGCGGAAAGACGCAGCCAGGCGTCGTATGGGTCATGCCCGGCAACAGCCGCCACCGCATCCACCCAGTCGTATGCAAAACCGAGATCCTTAAGATATAACTCTAGACGGTCCTCGAGGAATTTACGCAACTGATCTAACAGCGCATCTTCTTGCTTTCCAAGAAGAACGAGTGCGTGAGATAAAGTGTCTTTAATATTTGCGTGAATCTTTTTATCTACCAGCATCTTGATGATGGCGGTTGCCTGCCTGCGCACGGCATAAGGGTCGGATGACCCCTTGGGCGGCTTGCCTCTGATGAAGGTCGCCGCGATGTTGAGCAGACGGTCGGCGATTCCAAGAGCGGCGCCTTCAAGCGTAGATGGCGAGTCTGTATACTGTTCACGAATAGCGGCAGAGACTGCGGGATGCTCCTTAAGGCGTTCCGCATAGATTGCCCCTGCAATACCCTGAAGCGACGTGAACTCCTTCTCCCGAACGAGGTTGGACAGGAGGTCGGCCTTGGACAAGTAGGCGGCGCGTTCATGGACAGAGCGGTTAAAATCGGGGATTGACTTCCCGATATGCGAGCCCAGTTCCTTGAGCCACTCAGTTTTTTGAGCAAGAGAGCCAATGCCTTTAATCCATTCGACGCGCACCTCTTCCTTAACGAGCGCATCGAGGCCTTTTTCGAGATCCTCTTTTATGAAGAAATCGGCGTCCTCAAGCCGCGATATCGCCATGCGTTCGAACCAAGGCCGGGCGAGCTTCGGCTCGAGCCCGGGTGCGTTGGTCACAACCAGGAAATAAGGCAGGAGTTTTCCTTCCTTCTCGACGACGAACGCTCTCTGGTGCTTAGCCAGCGCCGTTGCAAGAACCTCTCTGGGCAAATCGATGAAGCCGCCGAGGCGGCAGTCCAGGGCTTTGGGATACTCCACGAGGTCTGTAACCTCCTCCGCGAGATCCTCGTTGGAAACAACTTCGCCGCCGAGCTCTTTCGCCATTCCGGACAATTCCTTTATTACCGCCGACCTTCGCTCCTCGCGGCCGACGAGGACGTAGGCATCATGGAGTTTCTGAACATATTCATCTGGATTGTCAATCGCGATTGATTCCGGATGGGCAAAGCGGTGACCGCAGGTAATGTTTGAGGAGCGCACTCCTGCAAACTCGAACTCGATAATCTCATTTCCAAGGAGGGCGCACAGCCATCGAACGGGTCGAGCGAACGAAACGCCGGCGGATTGAGGCCACTTCATATTTTTGGAAAATGGCAGGTTTCCCAGAATTCCGGGCAACAGCCGGGATAGCGTGTCGCGAGTCGGTTCGCCGCCCGTTTTGCGCTTGACGCAAACGTAATTGCCCTTCTCCGTTTCCTTGATGAAGAGTGAGGATTCTTTTACGCCCATGCTTTCGGCGAACTTTTTAGCGGCTACAGTCCATTTTCCATTTTCGTCCTTTGCGACTTTAGCCGGCGGCCCCTGGCGCTCCTCCTGTCTTGCGGCACTTTCAGTGGCGACGTCGGCGATAATCAAGGACAACCTGCGCGGTGTCCACATCTTTTTTTTCTCTCCGAAGCTCGCGCCCGCCTCTGCTAGTGATTTGCCGATTTCTTCAGAAAGTGCCGAAACCGCAGGCTCCAGATAAGAAGCCGGCATCTCTTCGACTCCTATCTCAAGAAGAAATGTCCTGGTTTCACTCATCATTTCTCCCTTTTGTAGAATCTGGACCGAAACGGTAGAGCTTGGCAACTGCCATTGCCAGCTTGCGGACGCGAAGTATGGTTGCGGCGCGCTCGGTCACGGAGATGGCTCCCCTTGCATCGAGGAGATTGAAGTAATGAGAACATTTGATGACAGAGTCGTATGCGGGCATGACGAGCGCTTTTTTGACGAGGCGGTGGCATTCGGCCTCGTAATGGTCGAAGGCTTTGCGGAGATAGTCGGTGTCTGCTTCCTTGAGGGAGTAGGAGGAGAAATCCTTCTCGTTCTGGCCGAACACGTCGCCCCATGTCATCCGGTTTCCATCAACCTCGCCCCAGACGATGTCGAATATAGAGTCAACGCCTTGCAGGAACATGGCGATGCGCTCAAGACCGTAGGTGTATTCGACGGGGATCACGGGAAGATCGAGTCCGCCCGCCTGCTGGAAGTACGTGAATTGTGTTACTTCTATCCCGTCGAGGTCTACCTGCCAGCCAAGACCCCATGCGCCCAGGGTGGGCGACTCCCAGTCATCCTCGGTGAACCTGAGATCGTGCTTTTCAGGAGGAATTCCAAGCGAGCGCAGGCTGTCGAGATAAAGCTCCTGAGCGTTTCCGGGCGCGGGTTTAAGAATCGCCTGCAGTTGCCAGTGCTGGTAGACGCGCAGCGGGTTCTCCGCATATCGGCCGTCGCGGGGACGCTTCGATGGCTCCACATAGACGCAGCGCCACGGCCGCTCGTCAAGAACCCTGAGGAATGTGGATGGATTGAATGTCCCGGCGCCTACTTCGGACGAGTAGGGCTGCATGAGAAGGCAACCCTTGGACATCCAGTATGCCTGGAGTCTCGTGATTATCTCCTGGAACGATAATGTTTCCGGCATATCTACTTCTCTATCACGTAGAAGAAAAGCGGCAACCCGCCCTGGAAATAAAGAATGCCTTCGATTGAGAGAGTGTTATAATCGAGCCCTATCCTTTGCGCCTGGCTTTCCAGGTATTCCTTGACTCGAACGGACGGCTCCGGGGCCTTGAGTTCGAAGACGCCGGAGGCGCTTCTGAAAGTCGGCACATCGCCCGAGTAGAACTGGCCGTACACGCAAGACGTCACGCTTCCGGGCGCGGAATCTGAAACGGCTATAATCGAGGTTGGCGCCAGCCTTGAGAGTATATTGTCTATTTTAGACCACGGCCCCGTGTTCTTACCCGGGTCGTAGGATTGCGACCCTATATAATAAGTGGTCCCTGCAAGATATTCATTCGATTCAAACGGTGCAATCTCTGCCTTTTCTGCGATTTCCGTAATCGAGGGTTGTTCAGCGAGCGGGATGGGTTTCAGACCGCACTGCCATGTTGATGCTGTATTCTTCTCGATAAATATGATATCCGAATATGCCCACAAGGAAAGACGGGAAGTTGCATCATACCTCACAAATCCGAGCCTTGTTGCGTCAAGATACAGCGAGTCCCTACCCCAGGAAAAAAGGGGAGCGGACAAAAACAGGATGTTAAAGATCAAGTTCATCGCGTATTCCGCGCATCGCCTCAAGGCATACGGAGATAAACTCATCAAGCTCGAATCCTAAACCGGTGCAGGTAAGAATTTGATCACGATCCGCTCCTGCGGCGAAACGCCTGTCTTTAAACCGCTTGAGAACGCTTGAAGACTGCAGACCGCGAAGACGATCCGGATGCATGAGTGCGGCGGCAACGATGAGACCGGTCAGGGGATCAACCGCGTAAAGAATCTTATCCAGACTGGTGTTTCGCGGCACACCGCCAGCATGAGCCTTTATCGAGTGCACGGCCTCTTCCGGCAACCCGTTTTCGAGGGCAATCCTTGCGCCCAATTCAGCATGAAGCATCATGTCGCCGGCTTTTTCCGCCTCTTCATATGATACGTCGTGCAGAAGACCCGCAAGACCCCATACCGCAGGATCGGAATCGAATCTCGGGGCAAATGCCGCAAGGCAAGCCTCGGTACATAGCATGTGCTTGCGAAGGTTGACGTTCGATATCTTCCGCTCTACAAGTTTCAGAGCTTCTTCTCTCGTAATCATCCGTTAAGAATAATGAGAAACGCACTGAAGTCAACAACAATATCGAAGGAACGCTTCGGCAAGGGGCGCTTTTACACATATTTGCAGAGGAATAATGCCTGATTTTCCTGTTCCTTGCTCAACATTTCGATTCGGGTAGCTTTTTGAATATAGGCTCTTGCGTTCTCACTTTAAAAAACAGCGCTCAATCAATGTTTGACATATTCCGAATATTTGCTATGATTAGGCATGCTTGATCCTAACAAATACCGCAGTATGTTTCCTTCGCTCGCGCAAGAGCGAAACGGCAAACCGCCTGTTTATTTCGACAGCGCTTGCATGGCATTAAAACCCCAGCCTGTAATCGACGTTCTTCACGAATACTATACTCGCTACCCGGCATGCGGCGAACGCAGCACTCACTGGTTCGCACTCCAGGTAGACAACAAGGTTGAGGAAGCGCGGGACTCTATCCGCGAACTTATAGGAGCTTCAAGCCCAAAGGAGATAATCTTCACTAAAAATACGACGGAGGCAATCAACCTCGTCGCACGTTCGCTCATGTGGAACGCTGAAGATGTTGTTCTTACGACATCCAAGGAGCACAACTCAAACCTGTGTCCGTGGCAGGAACTTGCAAGACGAGGCATCATAGCAAAGCATGTGCCTGTTCCAGTGGATGACGACAACAAGTTCAATCTTGAAACCTTCAAGAAGATTCTTGACCAGGAACACGGAAAAGTCAGGATGGTCAGCCTGGGTCATTGCTCCAATCTTGACGGCGCGACAATACCCGACGACGCCATTAAGGAAGTCGTAAAACTCACAAAATCGCAGAATCAAGACGCTTTCGTCTTTCTTGATGCGGCGCAAAGCGTACCGCATAAAAGGGTCAGCGTGAGCGCTCTTGGCGTAGATTTCATTGCTTTTTCGGTGCACAAACTGGGCGGACCAACAGGGGTCGGGGTCCTTTTCGGAAGAAAGGAACTCTTAAACGACGAATCAGTCATTCGGCCGTTCATTGTAGGCGGAGGAACGGTTGAAGATACTCACCTCTTCGGCCACCCGCGATACTTCAGAGCCCCGCACAAATTCGAGGCTGGTCTGCAGGACTATGCAGGAATCATAGGCGCCGGAGCGATCGCAAAATTTCTTATAGAAGTCGGACCAGAGAACATAGCCGAGCACGAGAAAAGTCTAAATGCCGCGCTTACCAAAAAGATGTCCGCATTTCCTGAGGTGAATATAGTAGGACCTAAAGATCCAGCCGAACGCTCAGGCATATTCACTTTCTACATAATGAAGCCCGCGACGCGCTTTTCCGACGAAGAGCCGGACGTAGATGAAAAGCTCGATCAACGCGCAAACATAATGATTCGCAAAGGCACTTTCTGCGTGCATTCCTGGTACCACGCTGCCGAGTCTAAATTCGATTCCATATGGCCCGGCTTCAGACCCACGCTTTTCAGGGCCTCAATGTATCTTTACAACACAATGGATGAAGTGAATGCCTTTGCAGAAACCATGAAAAGCATCCTGGATGAGATTAAGGATCTTCCAACTTTTCCGGGCAAATAGCGATGACGGATGAACCTTTAATTGTCAGTTATTTCAAGAAAATCTTTTCTAACCCTTCCGAAAGCAGGATGGGAAAGATAGACGAAGCGGAACTTCAGATTAACGGCGAACTCTGCCCCAGACGCGGCAAGAAGGATCAGCTTTTCCTGCACGGAAGAATAAAGGAAGGCCGTTTAAGGGAATTGAAGTTCATGTGCGCCCTCTGCGATCCGCCCATGTTCGTCGCAGCCGATATCCTTTGCCAGCTGGCTCTTGAGAAAAGCAGAACGGAGATAGAGAAACTCGGCGAGGAGGACTTCGAGAAGATCCTGGGCGGACCCAGTCTTGAAGGATACGAACATTTCAAACGTGCAAGAGAGCTTCTGGTCCTCGGATTAATAGACTCCAAAGGATGATGTGAAGCGCGAAAACCCTTTCCTTTTTTTCCCAAAGCAGCTTGAACAGGGCGAAAACCGCTTCGAGATTCAAACGGATTCGGTACACATCGAACTCGCAGGATTATCGTTTACTGAACCCATAAGATGCTCTATCATTCTTTTTCTCACGGGCGCAAGAATAGACATGAATATGGATATAAATACCAGGATACAACTCGAATGCTCGCAGTGCGGAGGAGTCGTTGACCAGAAAATAGAGACGAATGCGGAAGTTACTTTTCTGCAAGCTCTTGAGCGTAATGACGATGAAGGTGAGCTTAAGGCGTCCGATCTTGAGTTCTACACTGAAGAGCTTGATTTAAGGAGCATAGTAAGAGATACTCTTCTTTTATCGGTGCCTATTGCTCCTCTTTGTCGCGAGGACTGCCTTGGTCTTTGCCCCACTTGCGGGGCTAATCTCAACTTAGGCGCCTGCGACTGTGGTAGTGAAAAATTACAAGCACAACAACGGGGAGAAAGCAATGGATGAAAGAAAGATGTCCTTCGGCGCAAGGCGCGCATTGGGCATTATCGGTTCAATCAACGCAAAGTTGATAAAGGATTCCGGTTTGAGGGAATCGGATAGCAGGTCCCTGCGCGAGCAGGACAGGTTGATTCTTGAAACCGTGAACGGTCAACGCAATGCAAGGGATGTCATATCCAGGTCTGGACTTGAGTTTGAAACCGGGCTGCATTCCGTAGCCTGGCTTATACGCACCGGCTTCATATACAGCACTGAAACAGCAAGACTTGAGCTGGAAAGACAGACCGATAGACTGAGTATGTTCGTTGAGCTATTCAGCGATTCCTCCCACGGTCAGGATTTCTGGCAGGGTTATATCGACAAACACGTAACCGGAAAGCCAATCCCCGGAATAGTATGGGACGGTCTTATTCCTTCCATCGCCGAATCGCCTCCTCCCCCATCGGAAATTAAGGACTATTTCATTGAGCTTTTTATCTCTCTTTACGACGAAGCGGAGAAGATATTCGGTGCCGAATCCGTCATAGCCAAACGCATCCTTCTCGATGTAAGGCCTCTTGCCTGAAGAATTCTATCCCTTTTTATACTTGAAACAGATTCGCAGGAACTCCTTAATCTTCAAGAGTCGCTCAAAATAAAGGTTTTCGGCTCCTCGAGCTGTCCGTCGGACGGTTGGAATATTAAAACTATTCAGCCTCTTTCAGTATGGTTACTACCTCCTCAGCACTTGTTGCATTGGACAACCTGGCTCGAGTCTCTTCCTTGCGGAGTATCTTTGAAAGCCTGGCAAGAGCCATGATGTAATGAGATTTCTGGGCTTCAGGAGCCGCTATAAGGAAGATAAGGTGCGATGGTTTCCCGTCAAGCGAATTGAAATCGACTCCCTGGGCAGACCTGCCGAAGGAGAGTATCAGATTCTTGGCGGCTACGGTTCTCGCGTGCGGTATCGCAACGCCTAATCCAATACCCGTGCTTTCAAGGTTTTCACGTTTCAGGATATCCCCAAGGAACGTCTCCTCGTCTTCTACAAGGCCCTGATTGACTAGCTTTGAGACAAGCTCCTTAATTACGGATACCTTTTCATGCGTTTGCAAGTCGAGCACTATCCCTTCTTCTTGTATCACCTCAGATATACGGATCATCGTCCCTCCTGGTTGAGTAAAAGCAGGGGAACATTGCCGAGCCTCCTAAGAAGACGCTCGGCTTTGATTTCCTTATATGCGAAAGTCGCGCATATGTCAGCCTCGTAGCTTTTGGCTACCGAGGCGATTCTTTCTTCCGCCTCTCCTTCTTCAAGCATGAGCGATATCTTTATCTCTCTCTCAAATGATATATCCTCAATTCCATAGAGGAAGTTCCATGTTCTGTCCTCCAGTTCTTCTCTTAGTTCTTTTTCTTCTTTGGTTAAATTCTCCGGTTCTTTCGGAATAACAGCAAGCGCTATAAGACGAGCGCGCAAAGCCGAAGCAAGATCCATAATACCTTCGAGCTCCTCTTGTTTTGTAGTAGCTGCATCTAAGTAGATAAGCAGACGTTTGTACACTTTTTATCTCCTACTTTCCTATGCAAAATCGGGAAAATATATCCCGAAGAATATCTGCGTCAACATCCGGTCGTTCCGCTCCAGACATCATGACCATCGCTTCCTTCAACAGATTCGACCGCATATCGGGATACTGCGCATCTAGGGCATCGTTCAGTAGTTCGTAAAGCTTCTTGAGCTGGTTTTCCTGGTGCTGGTTTGCAAAGAAAATCTCTCCCTGAGAGTCAACCTCCTGCTTGAGCTTCTCAAGCAGCAAATCAAGGTTATTCCTTTTTAAAGCCGATATTGATAGCGGTTCACCTGCAATATCCGGAATGTTCGGGATGGTTTTAACGGAGTCTATCTTGTTCCAGACGATGATTCCTGGTTTCTCGCGCAGTATCTTAAGAAGCTCGCCGTCCGCAGGGACAAACCCCGAAACTGCATCCAGGACAATAATGACGAAATCAGCCCTGTTGGCGGCGCCAATGGCGCGCTTGACAGCGAGTTTGTCGGGCAGGGATTCGGCGACGCCTATGCCTGCGCCGTCGTAAAGCCTTAGCTGGCCCGCCGTGAGACGAATGGTACCCGTAACAATGTCCCTGGTAGTACCCGGCACCGATGTCACAATTGAGCGGTCCTCGCCTAGCAAAGCGTTGAATAGAGTAGATTTTCCTACGTTCGGTCTGCCCACAAGCATGACATTGAGACCCTTACCGCGACTGCGGCCTCTCCTGAAGGCGGAAGCGAGATTCTCAACCTCAGTCCTTAACTCGGAAAGTTCCAGGGTGATTGATGAGGTTGGAACGTCTTCCTCGGGAAATTCAAGCTGCGCTTCCAGCGAGATCACAAGATTCTTCAGCTTCGCAGATACGCCCGAAAGCTGGCTTGAGAGATTGCCCTGCAGCTGGCGCATGGCTGCCGAAACGCCCTCCTCGGTCTCTGATTCCACGGCTGCAAGCACAGCTTCGGCCTGAGTCACGTCAATCCTGCCGTAGAGATAGGCGCGTTCGGTAAACTCGCCCGGTGTGGCCAGACGAGCGCCGTTCTTGATGAGAAGTTCAGTTACTCTGTCTACTATAAGAGGGTTACCGTGAAGACTGAATTCCACGATGTCCTCGGTTGTATAGCTGTGCGGAGCCTTGTAAACGCCGGCAATTACTTCGTCTATTATCGAATCCCCGCTCATTATATAACCCTTGACCAGGCTGTTTCCTTTGGCGTCGGTAAGACGCTTTTCTCCCCTGAATATCTGGTCGCAAAGACGAAGAGTTTGAGAGCCCGATACCCTTACAAGTGCCAATGCGCCGCGACCGGGCGGCGTCGACGGAGCTACAATGACATCTTGAAGACGATCGAGTATCATTACCTTGGCGCAATTATCACGTTCTTGCGGTATCCGGAACCTACCGTGTGTATCCTTACCTTCCCTTGCTCCATCAATGCCTCCTTGACGATTTTGTACTCCTTTTCCGTCAAGGGATCAAGCGACATCTCCCTCTTGGTTTCGATTACTACCCGGGCTATTGCAAGGGCTTTTCTCTTAAGAAAATCCTCGCGCCGGCGTTTATAGCCTCCCACGTCGATTGTGACGTTTGGTATGTTCACGCCCGGATGACGGTGTTGTAGTATTGACTGCACAACAAGCTGCAATGAGCGCAAGGTCTCACCGGAACGTCCAATCAACAGACCGTCGGATCGTTTTGAGCGAACGTTGGCATACAACTCGCCGCTCGTACGCCTTTCCCACTCGACCCTGGCTCGGAAGCCTGCAAGCCTGGTTACCTGCGAGAGGATTTCTGCAAGCTCGTTGCCGAGGGTGTCGTTTCCGGTTTCTTGCTCTGCCATTGTACTCCTCCTTGTGCTCCTCTCCTGAATATCCAGTATTCAAGCAGGGAGAGAAGGTTAAAAACCAGCCAATACAACTGAAGCCCTGAAGGGAAATTGAGGAAGACGAACGCGATCACTATAGGGAAGATGATAGCGGTTGTGCGCTGCCGGGGATCGACGTTGCTCAAAAGACTCTGGAAGATTGAAGCCACGCTCATGAGAACGGGAAGGATAAAGAACGGGTCTCGCTGCGACAAATCGGTGAGCCAGGTTAGATTTCCTGTCGGGATGTGAATGAAAAGAAAGTCGAACGGTTTGTTGATGTGGATGGTAAAAAGATTAACGAAAGCCGCCCCGCGCAGGGAAACCGCGGTTCTCAGAACCGCATAAAGCCCGAAGAATACAGGCATCTGTATGAGTAGCGGCAGACATCCGCCAAGGGGCGAAGCCTTGTGATCGCGGTACATCCTCATCGTCTCTTCGTTAAGGCGCTTGGGGTCGTCCTTGAAACGCTCCTGCAGCTCCTTAAGCTTGGGCTGAAGCATCTGCATCTTCTGCATGGAACGCTGCTGGCTCCGTGAAAGAGGAAGGAAGACAAGCTTTATGAGAAGGGCAAAAATGATTATGGCTGCGCCGTAATTCCTGATTATGCGGTACAGGAACTCGAAAATCTCAAGCATACCGATGCTCAGCCACCTGTATGTTATGCCTCCAAGCTCCACTATCCTGCCCAAACGGTGCCCCATCTTGGATAGCGCCTTGTAGTCCAGGGGACCGAAATAAAGCCTGAAGGATCCGGCATCGCTTACGCCGAATTCAAGACCTATCCTCTGATCCGGTCTCGCAACAGGAGCAATCCCCGCGTTTACAGGCCTATCGGGGATAACGATTGTTGAAAAATACTTTCCTCTAATCGCAATCCATTCGTACGGACCCTGGACTATCTCCTTTTTCCCTTCAACTATCTTTCTCGCACCGCCGATGTTGAACCACTCCGGATTCTTGCCTGCAGGTCTGTAGTAGATTTGATGAAGGGTTACTTCGGATTTATCCATGGGTTCGGTTAGCTTTATCCCGTCCTCGCAGAAGAACTTGAACCCCGCAAGCGTATCGCTTGCATTAATCTTGAACTCGTACCCGTCAAGCGTCAATTCTACCCTTTGAACCGCTCCAAGACTGTCCGTCCAGACCAGCGCAACTGTAGAATCGTTAGTGACGATAGTTTCGAGCCGGCCGAAATCCCTTGCTAGTGTCGCTGAATCGGACGGCGAGACCTCGAATCCCGCGTGAACGGCTGCCTTGAATCTCGCACCCTCCGGGATACTGGCCTCTATATCGTCATCCCATGTTCCAAGATACCTGCCGGTCGAATCGAAGAATCGCGTCGCCTCAAGAAGATGCACCGGAACCTGTTCGGTAGTGGAGGCGGTCTTGTTCATCTTGAAGTTCTTTAACTCTACCTGGTCAATCCTGAATCCGTAATAGGAATCCCAGCTCATGATTCTTGCCTTCATCTTGCTGTTTTCGACGACGAGAGGCTTCAGGAGATTCTTGCTCTCGGTGAGCTGTACGTTCTCTGCCGGGGATGAGACCTGCTGCTGATTACCCATCTGGCATCCGCCTGAATTTTTCCCGAAGATGTTGAGAAGTATTATCAATCCGGCAACGATTACTACTATAAGAATCGTCGAGAGCATATTATCTTTCATTCTATTACCTCACAGGGTCGTATCCACCGGCATTCCATGGATTACACCGCAGCACACGCCATACTGCCATGGCTGTGCCTTTGAAAATTCCGTGTTTTTCTATAGCTTCTATAGCGTACATCGAACAGGTTGGCTCAAATCTGCACACTCGCGGCGCTCCTGCAAAAACTATCTGGTAGGCTTTGATAGGCAGAATAAAAACCGTGCGCACCAGGCGTCTTGCAGGATGCAAGCTATCCAACAATGCTACCTGCCATCATTTTAGCCGCTAGCTTAAAATCCTTGCAGAGTTCCTCCCACCCCGATCTCTCCTTTAAGCGGAAAATGGCGCACGCTTTGGGAAACTCCGGTTTATTGCGCCTGTAAATCTCCCTCATGCGTCTCTTCAATCCGTTTCTTAATACGGCAGAACCGACCCTCCTGGGCACATGAAAGGCAACCTTTGCATGATCGCCTGGCATGAAGTGTACCCGAAGAAACCTTGTTTTTAGAGGTCTCACCCCCAGAAGCTCTCTTGTTTCTTTTTCTCCTCTGATTATATCGCGGCGCTTAAGAGTCTCCTGATGCACCTTCTTCAATAATTAACTCCTAAACCGAGAGGCGCTTGCGACCCTTGGCGCGGCGGCGTTTAAGAACCTCGCGACCGTCGGCTGTTGCCATACGTTTACGGAAGCCGTGGGTGCGCTTGCGCTTCAGGTTACTTGGTTGAAAAGTCCTTTTAGGCATTTACTTACTCCTTTTTTGAATTATAGCACGAAATAACTCAAAGTCAAACAGACAGAAAAGACCTCTAAATCAGCCCCTTTGAAGCGCCTTTTTTGCAATCTCGCATAAAAACAAACATAAAATTCTTATGCGAGATTGCCTTTGAGTCTTGCTTGCTGAATTTGTGTTGATTTCTTTTTTGACTAAACTCGAATATATCTTTCAAAGGTAATTCGAGTATCTGCGGATTTTTTACTGCAGGTAAAAAAGAGCATTTGAAAGCCGACGAGTGGATTCGAACCACCGACCTACGCTTTACGAAAGCGTTGCTCCCTGACCAAGTCGAAGTTTTGATACAAGCAACCCAAAAACTCAATAAGACCCTCGCTTCGCTTGAAGCTGGGGGTTTTGCGTATGCTGACAACGCATGCGCCGGAGGACATAATGCCCAGAAAAG